>JAKAUH010000986.1 GCA_021818605.1 Planctomycetota bacterium | reverse complement strand
CCCTTGCCGCACCCCAGGTCCAGCACGAGCCGGCCGTCCAGCGGCCCGAGCGCGCCCAGAATCGCCTGCGTGCGGGGGTCGTCGACGGCCACCTCGCCTTTGAACCGCGCGTGCAGGGCATCGAAGCGGGCGGCCACCGCCGCCTCGCTGCGCGCCAGGTCGTTCCTCGTCCGGGCGATCGCTGGAAACGTCATGAGGGCCTCCTCGCCAGGGTCAGCTCGCGGTGCTTCCACGCCCGAACCGCCGCCGACACGCCCGAGAACAGGCAGAAGATGAACCCCTCGACGCCGTCGCGAAACCCCTGCTTGAACACATAAAGCTTCAGAAACATCCAGGCCGGCCGGAGCGTCAGATCCCCGGGCCGAAACGTCCGACGCTGTCGCACCAGGCCCTCGGCCTCGAGCGTTGTGTAGCGATTGATCTTCTCGAGGAACACCGCCATGTTTGGGATCGTGCGATGCGTGAGCACCCCGCCCACCAGGCTGACCGGACCGTTGAGCTCGACGACCTCGTGGACCAGGCCCACCCAGCGCCCTGCGTCGCGGCGGAAAAGCCGCAGCGGCAGGTCGTGCTGAGTACCCGAGTAACCGAACGACCGGCCGAGGATCTCGCTCCGGATCGGCACGCGGTAGCCGACGTAAGGCGCCTGGCGACAGGCAATGATCCGACGGACCTCGGCGGCCAGCTCGGGCGTAATCCGCTCGTCGGCGTCGACCGACAGGACCCAGTCGCCGCTCGCCATCGCGAGTGCGGCATTGCGCTGGCTGGCGAAGTCGTCGAAGGCCCGCACCATCACGCGATCGGCATCGCGCCAGGCGATGGCCAGCGTCTCATCCTTGCTGGCCGCGTCCACCACGACCACCCGCTCGTCGGCCCAGCGCGCGGCAGCCAGGCAGTCGGCCAGGTTGTGCGCCTCGTCGAGCGCCACGACGAGCACCGACACGGTTGGCTCAGCCACGGCGCCACCCCCTTCGGATGGCGCCGCCCAGGGCGCGGACCGGGAAATACGCGGCATACGCTGCCAGAGCGATCTCGAGCCGTCCGACGGCCGCCAGCACGATCCAGAGGTGCCAGCGCAGGTCGGCATGGCCAATCAGGCGAACCAGGTCCACAAGTCCGCGCGGACGGTGACCCCGCGCGGCCGGCATCGTCACGTGCGGACCCGCGCCCGCGCGTCCCGCCCGGCCCAGCTCGTCGCCGAGGCTCGACTGCACGCGGAACATGTACTTTCCGGAAACATACAGCATCCCCAGCAGCAGCCAGGCCGGCCGACCGTCGCGCACGAAGGCCGCCCAGGCGATCGCGGCGTGCAGGACCAGGTCGACCAACTCGTCGAGAACCTCGTCGAGCCAGCGTCCGAACGCCGAGGCCGTCCCCTGGAGCCGTGCCAGTCGGCCGTCGGCCGTGTCGAGGACCAGCGCCACGGCCATCGCCAGCGCGATCCCCGTGCCCGCCGCCGCACCCGTCCATCCGGCGGCGACGAGGCCCGCCGCGCCCAGCATGAGCGCCGCCGCGGCGACAGTCACCGCGTTGGGCCGGACGCGCGTCGGCCGCAGGCGCTCGGCCAGCCGTTCGGCCAGCGGGAATGCCCAGAACTTGCCCAGCGGCTGATAGGTCAACCGGCGAGTCAGCTCCTCGTCGGCCGAGAGGATCGACTCGGGCCGGTCGAGCCGCCAGAGCACGGCCGACTCGGTCGAGCCGCCGCGACGCAGCCGGCGCCTCAGCCGCGCGGGGTCATAGAACCGGTCAGTCCGCAGCACGGGAGCCCCGGCGCGGGGCGGGCCGGGCACCAGGACCAGCCGCGATCGCAAACGCTCGCCCATCAGCTCGGTCAGCTCGCGATGGTCCTCGGGCCGCGCGTGCACGGCGATCGGCTGGCCTGGCGGCGTCATCGCGACCGCCAGCTCGGCAACGTGGCCGAGCATCGTCCGGCCCAGTACGACCTCGGCCGCGATCAGGCCGCGCGGCCCGCGCGGGCGGGCATCGATCGTGGGGTGCTGCGGCCGAGACGACATTCCAACGCCTCCCTGCGTCAGACCGGCCCGCTCCAGGTGGTGCGTGCCTGAACGAAACCCGATACTTCCTCAATCTCGCCAGCTTTCGGCCGGGCCGGGCATCCTTGCCCGCGGCCCGACTCGACCACTCATTGCTTCCGAACTACCAGCGGAATCGCTGATAGAACGCCTCCTGCCTCGCATTCCAGCCGCCCTGGCCGACTGCCAGCTCGCGGCGCGATTCCAGCACACGATCCAGCCGCCCGAGCGCCTCCACCATCGCCGCGGCGAAGTCCAGCCGCCCGCGCAACAGCGACGCCCCCAGCCGCACCGGCAGCCACAGCAGATGCGCCAGCAGCCGCGCGCCGGCCGTGTTCTTCCACATGAAGATCAGTGTGTTCCGCCGCGCCAACCGGTCCGAGCCCGAGGTACCCAGCTCGGTCTCGAACGTGCCGAATCCGCGATGGTAGGCGACCGACTCGGGCACGTAGTACCCGCGATAGCCAGCCATCCAGCCGCGAAAGCCCAGGTCGAGGTCCTCGATCCGGCCGGGGAAGTAGATCGGGTCATACCCGCCAATCTCGAGGAACCGGCGGCGGTCGACCGCCAGCACCGGCCCGGCCGCCGCGGTCAGGTCGGGAATCCGCGCGAGCCGTTCATGCTCCGGCACGCGGCACATCCCCTGGATCAGCCCGAACCGGCTGCGGACTCGTGTGCGCATCCCCTCGTACGCCCGGCCGTCGAACGTCCAGCACAGAGGCGCCGTGAACAGGACGTCGTGACGCTCGGCAAACGGCTGCAACAGCGGGCCGACCGCGTCCGGGTCGAGCTTGACGTCGTCATTGAGTAGCAGCACGACCGGCTCATCCAGCCACGACAGCACGCGGTTGAACGACGCCAGGCCGAGGTTGCGCTCACGGATGAGTTCGACGTCCGTCCAGCGAGAAACCACGAACTGGGCGGAATCGTCCGTGGAACCGTTGTCAACCACAGTGACCCGGCAGGGGACCTTGGAGCGTACGGCGGCCTCGCGCACCGAGGGAAGGCATTCCTCCAGCCAGCGCCGGCCGTTGTAGGTGAGGACCAGGATGTGTGTTCGGTCGATCGTCAAGGGTTCCATCCCTCGCGACGGGATCTTCCTGGTTTCGGCTCAAAGACTTCCGGCATCCCTGATCCGGGCCGGACCTCGGCCGTTGGCCCATCGCGGCGAGTCCGCCGGGCCGGGATCGGTGGATACCATACGGCGGACGCCGTTTGCGGTCAACCCCGGGCGGATCCAGGCGAAATGCCGAAATGCCGAGGCCGCCGGGCCGGCGAACTTCGCCGGGTCCGTTCGACCTGAGCGATTTCCAACCGGTGCGAACACGCGCGGTACGCCGACATGATCACGCCGCCCGGTGCAACCGCCGCGTGGCTGGCTCGCACCGGGCCTGTGTTGGTTCACCGTGAAATGGAGAAACGAGGGTCGGGAGATAAGGTAGAGTGTACACTCGAACAGACTGGGTCGATTTGCCGCATTCCTGCCAA
>JAKAUH010000188.1 GCA_021818605.1 Planctomycetota bacterium | reverse complement strand
TGTCGGGGTTGTACCCCGGCCCGGCGTTGCCCTTCAGGAACGCGTAATCCGCCGGCTGGGCGACCGCGACCGCGAACTGCCACGAGCCGCCGCGGTTGCCGCACTGGATCAGCAGGTGGTTGGTCCACTTGCGCAGCGGGACGTCGAACTTCGCCTGCTCGTGCTCGAAGCCGCGGCGGTCGGCGAAGCGATAAACCTCCTTGCCGTTGACCCAGACCGTCAGGGTGTCGTCGGAGCCGACGGCCATCCTCGCCGTGCGATCGCCAGGGCTCTCGATTTCGGCGTAACCGTAGGCGGCACGGTCGTCGTCGTGGCCGTAGACTCGCCCGAGATCAATCTGGCCGCGGGAGTCGGCCGGCGTGACCTTGCGCCAGCGGACGCTTTTACCGCCGGCTCCCTTGTATCTGGCCGATGCGTCGGCCGGCTTCTCCGGCGAGATCGCCACCTTTTCGGCGATCGGGAACGGACCGACCGTCCGCCAGGCCGGAATCGGAGCCATCGCGCCGAAGATGGATCGGAGCTCCGGGACCAGCGAGGGAGACAACTCGCCGCGCGTGGCGAGCTGATCAAGAACCGGGACCGCCCGGTCGCGGATCCGGCCGATCGCCGCGGCCGAGGCCTCGCGCAGGCCGGCGCTTCTGCTGGAGAGGTTGCGGAGATAGACCTGCAAGCCACGGACGTCGGGCAAGGCGGCGAGTGCCGTCGCGGCCTCGTAACCGGAGTCGGGCGCGTCGGCCAGCGTGAGCAGCACGGGAATCGCCTCGCGGTCGTCGAGTTTGGCGGCCGCGTTGATCGCGCGCCGGCGGACGTCATTCTCGGGGTCCTTCAACAACGGGCGAACCACGCGGGCGATGTCCTGCCGTCGCTTCTCGCGCTCGTCGTCATTCGAACGATTCGTCCTGCGCCGGCGGCCGGTGCCACGAGGCGCGGGACCGTCGGCGATCGCGACGAGTGCGTCGACGGCCGCCGAGCGCACGCTGGCCTGCGGGGCCTTGAGTGCACCCTCAAGCGCGGGCACAGCCGCGGGATCGGCGAACCGTCCGAGTGCGCCGATCGCCCGGATCCATCGCTCAGGCGGGAGGGATCGATTCGTCAGCAGGTCTCCGAGGGCCTTGACGGCACTGGCCGTCCCGATCTCCTCGACGGCCCCGATTGAGGCGTTACGGACGGGCTCTGGTGTTCCGGGGTCGCGGAACGCGGCGATCAGCATGTCGAGCGAGTCGTGATCACCGAGCTTGCCGAGCGCGGCGGCCACCGCGGTGCGGACGTTGACGTCCTTCTCGCTGGTGAACTGGGCGCGGATCGTGGCCCGCGAGTCGTTGTCCTTCGCCTCGGCCAGGGCATCGATCGCGGCGATCCGGATCGACCCCGCCGGGTCGTGCAACAGCCGGCGGGCGGCGGCCAGCACGCGCGGCGTGCCGTCCCAGGCAATCGTTTTGGCCGGCGGCGGATTCCTGGCCGGCTGCGTGCCCCACCACTTGCCGTCCCACGGGGGCGCCTTGCGATGCACCTCGCCGAGGAAACGCACGGCCGTGATCCGCTCATCCACCGGGCGACTCGTTGCCTCGGCGAACTGCATGAGCTGGCGGAGTGCGTCGGAATTGTACTGCTCCTCCATGGCCAGCAGCACGCCGGCCCGGACCTTCGCATCGGGCGAATCCAGGCCCTTCGCCGCGGCTCGCCAGTCACCGATCCGACGCAGGGCCTTGCGCGCCGAGTACGCGATGTAAACGTCCTTCTCGGCGAGCTCCGGCAGCAGCGCCGGCACGGCGCTGGCATTTCCGATCCGGCCCAGGGCGATCACGGCCTGGAGCCGCACGGTCGGCTGGGGATCCTTCAGCAGCGCGATGAGAGCTTTCTCGGCAGGTGTGGCCGAGCGCTCGCCCAGAGCCCGGGCGGCCTGGGCGCGAACATCGGTCGTGGGCGACTCGAGCGCCTCCATCAGGGGCTCGGTCGCGTCGGAGGTCCCGCCCGCGATCGCGTCAATGATCCAGACCAGGTGCCGCTTGGCGACGGCGTCGGTCTCGGGATCGTCGAGCGCGGCGACCGCTGGTCCCAGCGCGGTCTTGACCTGGCGGACGAGCGCGGCCTGGGCCCGGCGCCGCTCGTGATACGACGGGTGGTCGAGCTGCTGGATCTGAAGCCCGATCGGGTCGGAATCCTTGCCGCGCGGCTGGGTCTTCGGTGCCGGGCCGGCATGGGTCACGGCGTACACCCGGCCCAGCTTCTCCTTCTTGTTGCCCCAGCCGCCCATCGACCAGTCGGCGACGTACATGGTTTTCCCATCAGGCGACAGGGCCAGGTCGAGCGGGCGGAACGAGTCGACGTCGCCGGGCGTGATGAAGTCGATCACGTCGCCAACCTTGAAGGACGCCCCGTCCGGCACGAACCGGAAGGCCTGGACCGAACGCTTGCCCCACTCGGCCCAGAAGAGCCGCCCACGGTATTTCTCGGGCCACGCGTCCTCGCCGTAGAAGACCCCGCCGCACGGCGAGCCACCGCCGTACTCGGCCATCCGGGGCAGCATGCGATCGGTCCGCTTGTGGTAGTCGAACGGATAGCCGTAATAGCCCCCGTCGACGTGGTGCGTCACCCGCGTCCACCAACCCAGGCCGTCGTCCGTGTTATCATAGGTGAAAAGGTTGTCGCGATCGTCCAGATTGGGCTCGAGGTGGTTGCGCGTGCCGTTCGAATAGACCTCGAGCCCCGTGCCGTCGAGCCGGCAGCGGAGCGTCCCGCCGCCATGCACCTGCGCTGTGCGGCCATCGGGGCCCGTGGCCTTCGGCACGCCCTTGTCGCCGACAGCGATATACAGGTAACCATCCATGCCGATCTTGAGGCCCGAGACAATGTGGTCGTTGAAATTGTTCGGGAAGCCGGCCGGCACCCCGAGATTCGTGAAGAGCTCCTTGCGCTCATCCGCCTTGCCGTCGCCGTCGCGGTCGCGGAGCACCGTCAGGTGCGGCATGTTCATCACGTAGAGCGCGCCCTCGTGCCAGGCCATGCCGAAAATCGCGTTGAGCTTGTCGGCGAAGACCACCGGTTCCTTGCCCTCGCGGAACAGGAGGATCCGGTCGATCGGCTTGCTCGCCGGGCCGACCTGGTCCATCGGGTCCTCGCCGACGAACAGCGAGCCATCGGGCGCAACGGCCACCTGGCTGGGGAATTGCACCGCCGGCACCGCGGCCACCAGCCGGATCTTGAACCCGTCGGGAACCTTCGGCATCGCAGCCTGGGCGGTGGTTGCGGCGACCACGAGCAGGATGGCGGAATACGCCAATCGTCGGACCACGGAAGGGGATCGAATCGGCATGGGGTGGATGTCCTTACCTCTGGGTGGACGCGATGCGAAGATGAAATAAGAAACCACGAAAACACGCGATCATACGAAAAGCGAGGCGGAGAGTCGGGTCACGTTCGTCGACGAGGCCGTGTCGGATTGAGAGAAGAGGAACCACGAAAAACACGAAATCACACGAAAAAAATCCCTCGACAGGACCAGCCGCTCGGGCTCGAGGTCT
>JAKAUH010000938.1 GCA_021818605.1 Planctomycetota bacterium | reverse complement strand
TTGGTGGATCGGCACGCACCGCTGGTCTGGCGAGCCTGTCGTTCCGTCGCGGGACGCGGCCACGACCACGATGCCGCCGACGCCTTTCAGGCGACCTTCCTCGTCCTGGCCCGCAAGGCTGGCTCGCTGTGGACTCGCGACTCGATCGCGCCCTGGCTGCACCGCGTGGCCCGACGCGCCGCCACGGAGGTCCGCCGGCAGGCCGGAAAGCGAGCCGAGGTGGAGCGCCTTGCGGCCAGGCGGCTCGACGCGGCAACAACCCCTGAAATGCCCGACGATACCGCCGAGATCATCCACCACGAGATCGATCGCCTCCCCGAACGACATCGCGTCGTGATCGTCCTGTGCGACCTCGAAGGGCGGACGTGCGAGGACGCGGCCCGGCATCTTCGTCGTCCCGTCGGGACGGTCAAGAGCCGGCTCTCTCGGGCCCGCGACCGGCTGCGCTCGGCGCTCATTCGGCGGGGCGTCGCGCCCGCGGCGCTGTCACTCGAATGCCTGACCGCAATCGATCGGCCGCCGCGTGCCCTGGCCGGATCGACCGTCCACGGTTCGCTGTCGTTCGCTGCCGGCGCCTCCGCGGCGCCGGGCTCCGCCTCCCTGGCGGCTGCCACCATCGCGAAAGGAGTGCTCGGCGCCATGACTCGTGCCAGATTCCTCGCCGTCATCGGCCTGCTGCTGGCGACGACCAGCGCGATCCTCCCGGCCTGGCTCGCGCAGGCGCGCCAGCAATCTGGCCCGCCGGCCGGTGCCAGGCCGCCAGCCGCTCGCAAGCAAGAGCCCCGGCCGGCCGGCGACCTCGAGGGGAACTGGATCGTGAGCTCCGGCGATTCACCGTTTGCCCTGGTCCGAATCGAGATCATCGACCGACAACCGCAGGCCCGACTCCTCGCACTCGCCTACCCCCGACTGGACCTCGCGCGATCGCGGCTCGACCATTTCCAGGTCGATGGGGATGTCGTCCTCTTCCGGATCGAAACGATCGACAGGTCGGTCGATGATCGTCACCCGATAGATTTCGTATTCAACCGACCTGACAGTGCCGCTCGGCCCCAGGTCCTGCGGGGATCCTGGATCGAGGAAACGCGACGCGCCGGGCGGGGCCTTGTCTCCGAGGCGAACCTCGAACGCACCGACAGCACGAAGCTCAACCCTCCTGACGCCCAGGTGAGGTCGCCGGGCTGGAAAGCATTCCTGGGGATCCACCAGACCCCTCGCCTCGAAAAGCGTCGCGAGATCCTGGAGGGGATTCTCGAAAAGTATCCCAGGGATTCGGTAGCGGCCTATGCCGCCTCGACGCTGGTGATCAACCAGGCCGACGCGGGCGCCCCGGAGCGCGAGGTGCGGGCCCTTATCGAACAATCCACCCGGATCGTCGCGCAGAACGGCCGTGAAGCCGAGATCGGCCGGATCGGCCTGATCGTCGACAACCTGATCGGGGCCCAAAGGCTGGACGGTCTCGTGCTGGAATACGCGCGCAGGGCCGTGGCCATGCTTCGGCCGGGCGACCCGGTCTCCCTCCAGGCTCCGACGATCGGATACTTGATCACGACCCTGCGCAAGACTTCCCGAATCGACGAGCGGACCGCCCTGGCCGAGATCAGAAAGCTGGAGGACCGTCTGGCCGCGCTGGGGCGACCCGCGAGGCGCTCGTTCGAGCCGACACCCATCGACGGCAAGGGCATTCCGTGGGCCCGAAGCTTCGCCGCCGCACGCAACTCGGCGCGGGCCGCGGGCAAGCGGATGCTGGTTGTCTTCGTCACGCAGAACTCCGCCGAGAGCCGGCGGCTCGACGCCGACGTCTTTCCGAAACCGGCGGTGGCCGAGGCCATTCGCCCGTTCGTTCCGGTGCAGGTCGACGCGGAGGATGGCGAGGGCCGGCCGCTGGCCGAGCGTAATCATCTTCCCTTGAAGATCGGGTATCCCGTCATCCTGATCCTCGACCCGGCCGACATGGACGGCGGAAACGACCGGATCGTGGCCCGGCTGCCCGGCTACATCCCGCCGGGGACTCTGGCCGATCAGTTGGCCCTGATCGCGCGCCTGCCGCGCGACATCGGCAAGTTGAAGGCGAAGGTCCACCCTGACGACGGCGAGGCCATGCGGCTGCTGGCGGCCGCGCTGGCGATGCAGGGCCAGGAAAAGGAAGCGGTCGCGCTGATGGAGCGTGCCTGGGGACCCGGCGCCGACCCGCACTTCGACCGATGGGCGACGGTCCACAACACGCTGGGCATCGAAGCCGCGCTGCGCGGCGACCTCGGCCCGGCGGCGCGGTGGTTCGACCGCGCAGCGACGATCGCGAAGCGGCCGATCGACGTCTACAACGCCCATCTGGGAGCCGGGCTGATGTCCTTACTCCAGCAGAATATCGGGCTGGCCGGCCGCGAGCTGACGGCCGCCGCGCGGGTGCAGGGAATCTCGAGCGACGAGCAGGTGTTCGCCCGGGAGTTGCTGGGCCGCCTGGCGGGGCCGATCAAGGGCGCCGCCGCTGTGAAGGAGGCCGCCGCCGCACTCGAGCGGCTCCGGGCGGCCGCGTCAGGAAAACGCTAGATCGGTCTTCCCAGGTCCCGCCTCACTTCCGCGGCGTTTCCCGTTATAATAACCGGCCACCCGCGGATTCCGGCGCAGCCGACAGGTCCGGCCGTCCCGTGAGGCCCCACCAGCGCCGAAGCCGATCCGCCAGCCTGCACCCCTGCCACCCCGGGACCCACCACCATGAGCCGACGCTGCTGCTCCGTTTCTGCCCTCCTGGGCGCGGCCCTCATCTGGCTCGCGCCGATGCCCGCCGTCGCGATCGAGATCAACAAGGGCGACCACATCGCGATCATCGGCAATACCCTGGCCGACCGGATGCAGCACGACGGCTGGCTGGAGACCATGCTCCAGGCGCGTTTACCCGAGCACAACCTGGTGATCCGCAACCTGGGTTTTTCGGGCGATGAACTGACCGTCCGCATCCGATCACGCGACTTCGGCACCCCGGACGACTGGCTCACTCGCACCAAGGCCGACGTCGTGTTCGCGTTCTTTGGCTATAACGAATCCCACCGCGGCCCGGCCGGGCTCGAGGCGTTCAAAAAGGACCTCGACGCTCTCATCAAGCATACCCTCGGGCAAAAGTACAACGGCAAGTCCGCTCCCCGGCTGGTGGTGTTCTCGCCGATCGCCGTGGAGGCGCCGCGAAGCCGCGACCTGCCCAACGCCGCGCCCGTCAACGAACGGCTCCGGCTTTATACCGACGCGATGGCATCAGTGGCACGGGCCAACGGCGTTGAATTCGTCGATCTGTTCTCGCCCACACTATCTCTGTACGAGAAGGCCCCCAAACCGCTCACGATCAACGGCATCCACCTCAACGACGAGGGCAACCATGAACTGGCCCGGCTGATCGTCGACCGCATCGCTCCCGGCGCCCAGGCCGCGGGCGACCTGAACGCGCTCCGCCAGGCTGTGCTCGACAAGAATCACTACTGGTTCAACCGCTACCGGACCGTCGACGGCTACTCCATCTTCGGCGGCCG
>JAKAUH010000031.1 GCA_021818605.1 Planctomycetota bacterium | reverse complement strand
GTGCGGCGGAGGTCGGCTTCTTGTGCTCGGTGGAGGTGGAGGTGGCGATCATCGTCGTGGGCTCCTGCGCCGGAGTCGGCGGTGTTTTTTCTGACCTGGAAGTTTGGCGGTACTCTGCTGGATCGGGCTGGAAAGGGGTGATTGATCTTGCTGCGTCGCAAGGGTTGGCGATTGAAAATGGCCCCTATAGAGATTATGGGAAGAAAAAAGGCGGTTGATGCGGAAATCCTGGAAACTTTTTGGATCTGGCGAGATTTTTCGGGCGGGAGGGGTTGGCGCGGGCCAAAAACGGACGAGCAAGGGAGCGCGCCGCTGCGCCGCACCCCTACCGGTTCACCGATCGAGCGTGACAGACGTTCGGAATGGCGTAGGACCGGGAGCAGGGTTCAGAAGGGCATGGGCACATGGGACCGGGACCGGGACCGCGGCGGGTCCCGCCGATGGTCCGGGCCGGACGGACCGGGAGCGGTCTGCGGGCCGTCGCTGATTCCCTGGACGCGACTCGCATTACATTCGAACGGAACCGCCCATCCTGTCCGAAACGGGGCGAGATTGAGGAATGTCCCGGTGTCGCCCGGGAATGCGGCGAGATTGAGGAATGTCCCGGTGTCCCCCAGGAACGTACTCGTCAGCACCCTCGCTGCCGCGGCTACTCGGGCGCGCCGAGGATCTCGAGCGTGACCCGGGCGGTCTGAGCTTTCTGGAAGTTCACGTCCTGCCCCTTGAGGATGTTGCGCACGGCCGGTATCGACGCGTCGGTGCCGATTTCCTGGATGATGCCGAAGGCCGTGTTCCAGACGCTGAACTCGGGATCGTCGAGGTATTTCCAGGTCGGCCGCTCGCCGGCCTTGCCGAGGAGCACGAGGATATCGGCCGCCTGGCCCATGTCGTCGTGGTTGGTCAACCGCGCAGCGACCCGCTCGGCACAGCTCGGGTCCTTGAGTCGCTCGAGGGTCTCGAGCAGAAGCGCCCTGGTCCATTTCTTCGCCGCGTACTCATCCAGGGCGTTTAGCAGGACCAGAACGCTCTCGTGGTCGCCCCAGACGCCCAGGGCCTTGACGGCGTTATCGCGCATCGCTTGATCCTCGTCCATCACCAGGGGCTCCAGACTCGCGGTGACATCCGCCCGACGCGAGGGTTCGACCGTGGCCCCCGCGAGCCGGCCCAACGCGTTCTGGCGGATGCCCTCGTTGTAACTTTTGAGGTCGGCCAGGGCAGCCTCGACATCGATCGGCTTTCCGGCGAGCCAGGTACGAGGGAGGCGACGGTGCCGGGATCTCGCGCTCGCGTGCGGGGCCGAGACGGCCGGCCCGAAGCGCACTCCCAGGAAGACGAGATACGCCGCCGTGAGCACGCCGCAGAGATACCAACCGCGATTCAGCCACGGGCTGCCCCCCTCGAACGCGGCCCGGTTGCCGCGGAGGTAGCTGAGCGTGGTGCCGGCGAACGAGACGACCGCAAGGACCGCGGTGAGCATCGCGCTGACCTGGGCAACCAGCCTCGAGCAAGCGAGCGCGGTGACCACGGGACCCAGTTCCGTCGGGATGGCGCCGAATGGCAGTTTCGACAGGCTGCCGCCCGGGACGAATCGCCGCTCGAGCGAAACGCTGGGTGCGGCCAGGGCGAAGTAGACCAGGAAAAAGCCCACCGTCGCGCCTCGGAGTGCCGTCAGAAACGGGCCCGTGCGAGCCGCCGACGGGTTGCGGGACTTCGTCGTCCTTCTCGGAGCTTTCTCAACATCCCTGACTGGCCCCGCAGCCGGAGGCATCTCCAGGTCGTCGAACGGACTGGAGGCCGCGGCCGGCGCCGCGGGCGGCGCCGGGCTCGCGCTCCCGGTCAGTTTCGCCGGTGTCCTCCGCACCGAGGCAGGTGCGTTCGCCGACAGCCCGGGGATCGCGAACCTCTCGCCGCAATTCTTGCAGCGGCCCTTCTTGCCCGCGAGAGAATCGTCGACCTCGAACTGCTGCCCGCAACTCGAGCACTGGAAGATAATCATGCCCTGTCACCTCGCGCGCGGCGAAATCCCGAACAATCCGGTGCCGGCCTCGGCCCGTCCTCTGATCGTCGTCGTGGTGGGCCTGCGCTCCCCTCCGCCGGGCGACTCCCACGGCCAGGAGGGATCCGTCGATGCCGGCCGGCGCACCTGTGACACCTCTTGCATCCAACCGGGCTATTCCCGGGGACCATTATGGGCGAGGGTCGGGCGGTGTCAACCAGGTGCGACGGGGAATCCCGACTCGTCCGCGTGGATCCCGCCCCTCTCCTCGCACGGCCAGGCGCCGGAGGGTGCCGTCGGCCCGTCGTGAGGCAGGACCCGCCTCCGGATAGGTGTCGATCCGAGAGATCGTTCGGCGCGACCGCACCGCGGGCCGAATCCGGGAAGTGGCCGAATTCGCTTCGGGTCGCCGTGCCAGAGAGATCGCGCGGGCCGGCTCCGAGGTACGATTCGACCGCTGCCACGTGCCGGTGTCCGGTCCGGTCCGGGCGACGACGACGGCAACCAGAGGCGACCGGACGGCACCGATTCCCAGGCCGTCGGGGCAATGGGACCGCTTCGAACCTCCCCTGCGGTTCAGCGTGTCCCGGTCTCCGTCCGCGTTTTCCTCGCCCTCGGTACGGGAACGGCGACCCAGCGACGACACAGCCGGGGAATGCCTGGCAACAATGCACAAAGGTCCTAGTAGGATAGTATGTCTATCAAATTGACCACCATCTCGTCGCCGGAGTCGTTGAATTCGTAGAGGAATTCGACGTAGAAGCGCGAACAGTCGTCCGACACGCCGTCGAGAGTGTCCATGCCCTGTTTGCCGGCAGCCGGGTCGCCGGCAAGAGTCTCGAGACGCTCATCAAGATTGTCCCGGACCCTGGGAGGGAGGGTCGCCCTCGCCTTCCTCGCATGATCCGTCAGCTTGATTTCAACGGCCATTCCCCTCTTCCGCCTCTCGGAGATCTCGGAGCGAAAAGGTGTCCCCGGCCGCGGCCTGCCTCTTCCCCTGCAAGACCCGCGTCGGATCGAACTGGAACAGCCTTGCGCCGGCGAGGTCGAAGACGTGACCGTGCTCGTCGATTCTCACCTGGCGCGGTCCTGTCCTGAGGTGTGAGGTCGCGGCAGAAAGTCGCATCGCGATCTGGCGGATTGTCAGGTTCTCCGGACAGATCTCCCGTTCTTCGGCCACGGCGATCAGGTGACTTGCGGTATCGAGAAAACTGTCGGGGATCTGGACAGGATGACCGCGTTTCTTGAAGGCAAGCAACCCTTCGGCGGCATTGTCCAGGGAAAGCAGCAGCAGTTGCACGATGTGCCGGGAAGAGCTCGGAAAAAGCATCGCCTCGTCGGTGCTCTTCCGATCCGGGCCGACAAGGCGGACCAGGATGCCGTTGACGTTCCGCGCCCAGAGAATCAAAAAGTTCGTCAGCCAGGCGGCCCTCATTTCCGGTGAGGGTTCGTCCTTCTCACCTCCGTCGTCGGCTACCGCGAAAACAGACCAGAATGGCCTGTAGGCGAGCATCTCGAGCAAAGGCT
>JAKAUH010000852.1 GCA_021818605.1 Planctomycetota bacterium | reverse complement strand
CGCGGTCGAGCGCCTCGCGGACCGCGGCGGTGAATTCCGCCGAGTTGTGGGCACGCCGCGCCGGAACCCCGTACGCGGCCGCCAGCGCGGCGAAATCGGGGTTGTTCAGCTCGGTGTCGAGATAGCGGCCCTGATGGGCGCGGTCCTGGATGTTCTTGATCGCTCCCAGGGTCGAGTCGTTGTGGACGATCGCGATCAGTGGCAGGTGATATCGCACGGCGGTGGCCAGCTCCTGCGAGCACATGGCGAACCCGCCGTCGCCGCTGACCGAGACCACCGGCCGGCCCTCGAGCGCCACGGCGGCGCCGACGGCCGCCGGAAACGCCCAGCCGAGCGTGATGTAGTTCGACGGGTAGAAAAACGCCCGGGGCGAGTGCGACGGCCAGTCGGCCTGCATCCGGTAACCGATCTCACACGCATCAGTGAAGACCGGCACATCGTCGGGCAGGACCGGGCGCAGCGACTCAATCAGCCACTCGGGCCTCGGGTGTCGCGCGGCGCTCGCCTGTTCCCACAGCGCGCCCCAGCCGGACTTGACCCGGTGGGCGGGCGAGGGCGGCAGCGACTCGAGAAGGGCGCGGCAGGCCGCGTCGGCATCCGCGACGATCCCGGCCACGACCGGGAAGTTCATACCGATCTGCTCGGGGTCCAGGTCGACCTGGACCAGCCGGTCGGGGATCTGCATCCGTCGCCAGTCGGTGAGGACCTCGGTGAACCGGCAGCCGACGGCCAGCATGGCGTCGGCGTGCGACAGGGCGGCGCGGGCTCGTACCGAGCGGGCATGGCCCAGTGACTGCGGGCTGCGCTCGTCGATGAGCCCCTTGCCGTTCAGCGTGGTGATGATCGGCGCATCCAGCCGGCTCGCCAGGGCCGCGATCGACCCGGCTGCGCCCGACCAGAGGGCGCCGCCGCCGGCCAGGATGATCGGGCGCCGGGAGTCGGCGAGGACCGCCGCGGCGCGGGCGATCGCGTCGGCGGAAACCGTCGGTTCTGACGGCGGCGGGAACGCCGGGAGGCTCGCATCGGCCGAACACGGCCCGCGCATCAGATCCTGCGGCAAGAACAGTGCCGACGGCCGCGGCCGGCCCCGGGTCATCGCCTCGAACGCCCGGCCCACCAGTGCCGGGAGCTGGTCGACGCGGCGGAGCGTGCCGCACCACTTCGTCACCGGGCGGAAGATCCCCTCGAGGTCGATCTCGTGATAGTTGCCGCACTCCCGATCGAGCGCCTCGGCATTCACCTGGCCGGCGATCAGCAGGATCGGGATCGAGTCGGCCCAGCACTCGGCCACGCCGGTCAGCGCGTTGGTCGCCCCGGGCCCGGCCGTCGTGCAGACGACTCCCGGCTCACCCGTGACCCTCGCGGCGCCATCCGCGGCGAACGCGGCCGCCTGCTCGTTGCGGAACAGATACGTCCGGATCGTGCCCGCCCGTGCGAGCGCATCGTAGATACTCGTCGAGTGCGACCCCGGCATGCCAAAAAGCCGCCGGACCCCCCAACGGCTCAGGCAGTCCACCAGGACGTCCGCGCCGGTCTTCGTCGCCATGCCGCCTTACCTCCCGTCGCCGCGGCCCGTTCGCCGCCGACCGCCTGTCTCTTCATTGTCGTCGCATTGTAGCCCGGCGGAGCGCCGGAACCCAGAACCCGACCGGACCGGACCCGACCGGACCGGACCGGACCGGACCGGATCGGACCGCGCCGTCTTGCGGGGGATCCACCAATCCACCAATCCACCAGTCCCTGCGCCGGCGACCCGACCCTCTTGCTTGGCCGCCAGTTTGGTTATGATAGCCATGTTCCGAGTCGGTCGATGCCGAAGCCCGGGCAACGCGTTCGGACCGCGGCCCGGCGGCGAGGAGGAGCAGGCATCCATGAAGTCGAAGAATCCGCCCGGCCCGCCGGCCCGCCGACGAGCGGCCCCCGTGGCCGACCCCGCCAAATCGGGTGGACGGGCCGTGATCCTGGACTTCGTCCAGAGCCGCATCGAGGCCTTCAACGACGAGCACGGTGGCGGCGTCTCCGTCCGGAAGGATGCCCACGGCTACACCCTCGTCCGCGAAGATGAGGGCGTCCCCGTCGCCCGCCTCCGGCCCAGGGGTCAGGGCCTCTTCGAGGTCCTCTACTGGAACCCCTTCCACGCCCGCTGGCGATCCGTCGGTTCGTTCGGCACCGTCCTCGCCCTCGACCAGGCCCTCGACTTCATCGCCGACGACCCCATAGGCTGCTTCTGGCGCTGAGAACCAGCACCGATCGTCTGGGAGGCCGGCCTGGACCCGCGAAGCCGCCGGTCGAATTGGCGCATTCCAGCGATTGGCATTCGGCGACTCCCCTGCGCCGAAGGATGCCGGAAAACCAAGGAACACTCGCCCGAGGAACCTCGACGTGCTGGGCCATGAGGGACAGGGTGGCTCACCGCTCCTTGCGGGCGTCGCGGGCGACCCAGTACTCGGCCTCGAGTCGGTAGTACTCGGAGGCGCCGACGTCGTAACCGCGGCCGAAGCCCAGGCGGCGGACCTTCACGACGAGGTCATCGAGCTTTTTCATCCGGTCGAGGTGATCCTTGAGGGCGGCGGTGCGGTCGGCCGGGGTCTCGCCCAGGTCGCGGCGGGCGTCGAGCATGAGCCGGGACCAGAAGTAGACCTGGTAGATCTCGATCCGGTTCTGCTGGTAGTACGACCAGACGATGTTGTACTGCTTTTCGGCCGCGCGGAACCGATCCCTGCCGAGTTTGGACAGGGGGTCCGCAACCTTCCGGGGTGGATCAGCCGGGGCGCTGGAAAGCCCGGTCAGCGCGAGCAGAACCACCATCGCGGCGAGCACGCGGGTTCGTGGGGAACGCATCGGAGCGGACTCCTCTTCCGGGACGATCGAGATGGCCTCCCGTCCGAGCCAGCTCTCGGCAGGGAGGGACGGTCGTCGTGGGATGGATAAGCTCAATGGTACATGTCCTCCAACAAAACCGGAACCCGGTCCCGGACTTCGCGGCGCCGATCTTCCCCGGTGTCGGACTGGCGACCCGGCAGCCGGGCCCCCGGCCGCTCCCGGCGCCCAGGGCCGCGCGGCGACGTGGCCCCCAGGACCGTGTCGCCCGCGGTCCAGATCGCCCCGTCCCGCCCGGACGCACCGCCGCGGACGGATCTCCGTCCGGCCCCAGGCCCCGCCGAATGGCCGTGGACGGGCCGGAGCAGAGCGGCCATCGCTCATCGGACCGCGACAGGGCCTTGCACCCGGCCGGACCGCGATTTGCCGCCGGGGGAAGCGGCTCAGCGCCAGTGGTTCAGCACGTGGAGCTGATCCGCGATTGGAAGCCCCGATGCCTCGAGCTTGCCGAGCGCGACGCCGATGGCCCGCTCGCTCATGTTATGCCGCAGATCGGCGTCGAAGCGCACGGTCAGCACGCCCGGATGATGTCCACCGGCTGCCATGACGAGGTCGTGCAGTGCCTGGAAGTCCTCGGTATCCCGGGTCAGCACGGGCACGCCTTGCCCGATCGCCCAGATCAGGACCCGAGGATCCGGAAGATCGGA
>JAKAUH010000075.1 GCA_021818605.1 Planctomycetota bacterium | reverse complement strand
CAAGGCCGTCGCCAGCGGCCTGCCGCTATCGACCCACCTGGCGGAGATGCCCGAGGAGCTCCGGCTGCTCGCGTACCACGACGGTCCCATGCGTCGTTTCCTCGAGGATATCGGCGCCTGGGACGACGAGTGGGAGCCGATCGGACCCAGACCCGCCGACTACATCCGCCGCGGCGACCTGCGCAACGCCGACTGGCTGGTCGCCCACGGGACGTATCTTGACCCCGATGACTTCTGGCAGCTCCGGCCCGAGGCCGCACCCGACGGCAAGCGCGTCGCCGTCGCCTTCTGCCCGCGGACCAACGCCCGCTTCGGCCATGACCAGCATCCTTACCGTTCACTCCTCGAGCGCGGCGCGATCGTCTGCCTGGGGACCGACAGCCTCGCCTCGACCGCGACGCTCGGCCTGCTCGATGAGATGAGGTTCCTCCACGCCCGCGACGAGTCGCTCTCCGGCGAGCTACTGCTCACCATGGCGACCCTCTTCGGCGCCTGGGCCCTGCGCGCCGAGACCACAACCGGCAGCCTCAAACCCGGCAAGTCGGCCGACCTGGCGATCGTGGCCCTCCCCGATCGCGACGACTCCGACCCCTATCGCCTGGTGCTGGAATCCGATCAGCCCGTGGTGGGAACGGTGTTCGAGGGCGATTTCGTCGCGGGTCGCTGGAATGGCACAGCCTGACCCGTCACTCGCCTATTTTACAGCCCCTAACAAAATGGAGACTGGCTCCGAGTCCTCGAGGTGCCTCTCCCCCCTTTGTTACCAGCACGGCATGATGATCGAGGCGAGTCCGCGGATGACGGCCATGCTGCTCCCCTATCAGGCCGGCCCCCCCGTAGTCGGTCAGGCTCTCAGCCTGACGCGGCCCGTCCCGGCCCGTCCCGTCCGCCTATACTCGCGTCACGCTGCGACCCGGCCTGGACCGTCCGTCCGCCGGAGCCCGCGTCAGGCTGAGAGCCTGACCTACGACGGATCCGCTCCATGGCCGGCCCGCGTCCGGCGGAACCCCGTGACCGACCTTGCAACCTCCAATCACTGGATCACCGGGCCTCCGGCTCCTCGCGGCAGAGCCAGATGTACTCGGGCCGGCCTCCCTTCATAACCGGCCGGATCGCGCCGGTCTCCGGGTCGCGCTCGACCTGGAGGAACCGGGCCGGGCGGTCCCCGAAGACCTCGACCGTCCCGTCCGGACCGGTCCGCCGGAACACCCGGCCGGCCGGGTCGTGCTCGGTCCGCACCGGACCGGACCGGCGGCAGAAGGCAGACTACGGCCGGAAGAATGACACCAATTTCGGCCCCTCTCAGGGCAACAGATCGTCGACGGCAATCGCGCCGACCTCCTGGCCGTCGATCTCCACGGGGACCGTCTGCCCCGGCCCAAAGACGGCGCGACTCCCGTAACCATCCGCCTGCGGCTGCGTGTACACCTCGACCTGGCGGTCGATCAGGTTGACGATCCAGTACACGGGAATACCCGCCGGGCCGTAGACGTTCACGGCATAGGCGCGATCATCGGTCAGGCTCGAATCGGCGACCTCGGCGACGAGCGCGATATCCGCCGGCCCAGGATGGCCCTTGAGGTAATCCCTCTTGGTCCCTCGAACAACGCACTGATCGGGCTCGGGCACGCTGGCCTGACCAGGGAGCACGACCGGGTGCGCCGAGCGCACATGCCAGCCGGGCGGAAGGACCCTGGCAAGTTGATCGTGGCACTGGTCGGTCGCGATCACGTGCGGGGGATTCTGAGTCATCCGCTCCACCAGGAACCCGTTGATGAGGTTCAGTCGCCTCCAACCCCGGAACGCGCCCGCCGCCACCATCGCCTCGTACTCATCGACCGTCAACCGGTAGAGCGGCGACGGATTCCAGGGCGGTCCGCCGGGCGGAGGCATCAGAGTCGTCGACATGGGGCAACTCCCGAGAGTCTGCTCCGAAAGGCCAGCGGGGGACGTCAGCCCCCTGTCCTTGACAGCGTCGCCGATCGGCATGGTGTCCATGTCGACAGCGTATGAGGGGCCTTGCTCCCGGTCAAGCGAGGTCTGGAACGTCGTGGCATCGCCTCGCCAGGTCGCCGGAGACCTCCGCGGTTCCCTCCCGGCAGCCCCCTTCAGCCGGAACGCCCGGCCCGGCCCCACGGATCTTTCTCGAGTCGGACGGGCCTCCACGGACCCGGTCTGACCCCTCACGGACCGCACGGACCCCGGACCTGGGCTACAAGCACCTCCGGATGCTCAAGGCGGCCCTCGACGAGCCGTCCCGAGACCAGTCGCTTGTGGATCAAGCCAAGGCCGGCTAACCTCGATTCCAGGCGGAGTCGCCAGGGCAACTTTCCACTGAGTTTGGGACATCATCAACGGTACTACACGACAGGCGCCCCGACGGATTGCGTCGAGGAACCCGGCGCGGTGGATTCCGGCTCCCGTGCTGGTTGTCGCGCGCGAACACATTCCTACGAAACCGCCTGGAGGCGCCGTAAAGCAATGGGTGAGTTTCTCGAATTTTTCGTTTTCACACCACTCGGCGCGTTTGAATGGCTGGTGGACCGGCTCGTCCCGCTCGACGGCTATCTCAGCGAGGCCGAACGGGCGGCCGTCAGTCAAGGACTCGCGAGCGACATCCGGGCACACCGGGGCGAGCAGCCCGTACGGCTGAGGTGGGCGGCCCGGATACTCGTGGGATACGTCGTCTTTGCGACGATGGTCACGCTGATCGCCTCCGAACCTCGTTTGCTGGTGAAGCCCTCCAAACTGGCCGAGACCACGAACTGCGACATATTGATAGTCACATCCGTCTATGTGATCTCCGGATGGCTCGGCCTGGTTTTCGCTCCCCCGCGCGGTGACCAAGCACCGGGGGATTCCGGTCGGACGCGGCGCGAGGAATACCTCCAACATCTTCGACATCGCAAGTCGGCGGTCGAAGATCGGCTCAAGAGAATCAGCGATTCAATCCTGGAAGAGGAACAGGCAATCTGCCGGGAGCTCTCGAGGCCGGAGACGAATATGCGACTGCTGCTTCGCTCCGAAAGGCTGTTAAACAAACAATATGACGAAATTCGTCAATCCATCGAAGAGGAGAAGGACGCACTTTACGGCGGCCCCGTCGCCCCCTCCGAATTATTGCGACGAGCAGGTTACATCCTCATGTCGGTGGCCCTGGTTGGCATGGCTCTCGGCAGCTTGTGGATCATCGGCCGGGGAATCGCGGTTTGGGCGCAGGCTTGAAATCCAGAAAAGGACAGGCACTTTTCCGCCGGTCCATGCCATCACGACCGCGAGATTGCACGGCGCAGCGAATTGCCTATCCTTTCCTTGCTTTTCCTTGCCTTCCCGGCGATCCGGACGGGCCGTGACGGACGTCAGTCAAGGCACCGCACCCGGGCCGTCGATAGGAACCTGGGGATCATCCTCGCGGCCCCGGCCCGCGAATCCGCCCGGGTCGCGACGCGATCGCAGGATTAGCGAGGCGCACGGCATGGCCAGACGTCGAGGGAGTGTCGGGAGTTCCGGCCGGGCGGTTTCGCCGGCC
>JAKAUH010000609.1 GCA_021818605.1 Planctomycetota bacterium | reverse complement strand
CCCGAGCGCTCGCAGATGCGTCGACCACGTCGATGATGGATGTCTGGAGCGCCGAGCTCCCCGCACGCATCGGCCGGCACGAGGAAGCGATGCGCCTCTATAGCGGTCTGATCCGGTCGGATGCCTCCGGCGCCGTCGCGACGCTCGACGCCGCCGAGACCCTGATCGACAACCGCCACTATGACCAGGCTCGGCCGCTCATCGAAGCCGCGCGCCACCTGGCCGAATCGGCCGAACTCCCCTGGACTGAACGTCGCGCGCGGGAGTTGCTTCACGGTTTTCGATGAGTCTTCTTCTTCGGCTTGGAGCGGCTGGGCGTCACTCTCGTCCTACGATCCACCAGTGCAGTCGCCAGGCCTCCGACCAGCGCGTGATGGATCGAACGGGCCGCGAATGCGTCCGCGATGGACTCGACGTCCTGGACCAGCTCGAACGACAGGAGCTCTCGCTCAGTAGCCATGGCGTGCGAAGAATTCCCGGGTGGCCTTGCTCGCCACCAGTCCCTGCTTCTTCGCCATACTCGCGGCCGATGTTTGCGTTGGGCGATGCCTGAATGTCACGTCGCCAGCCTGGAGAAGGCTACCGAGCGATCAGAGTTGCTCTTCATGCGACAGTGAACGGAACCGCGCCACCTCCTCGAGGATCACCTCAGTCTCGCGCGGGAACTTGACGGGATGATTCTAAAGCCAGGAACAATGGCGCACGGGTTCGACTCGCCTCTGATGCCAGAGGCGTTGATCACAACCTGTTCGGCTGACCTTGCCGCCGTACGACCGGGCCGTGAAGAAGGCGTTCAGGCGAGTGAATGGAGGCGCAAGTTTCGTGCCATTCCGGGCAGAAGCAGACCATGGATTGCCCCGATCGCACGGCCGGATGGAATCGAGCTGGAGGGACCCAGGCGCATTCTGTGGGATTCACCCGTCGTCGCGAGGTCCGCGATGCCGCGCCGGCGGCGTTGAATCGCGGGGGATGCGGCGGGTAGAGTATCGTGTCGTGTCGTGTCGTCGGCGGGCCCATTGATGACACCGGCCCGTGCGGCGACGGTTGGCGCAAACGATCCCATCCCGAGTTCACGACACCGCCGGGCGGCGGATTCCCCGCCGGAGGCCCGGCCGAACGAGGAGTCGCACGCGATGAATCACGACCGGACAGGCCGCATCGATCGCCGCAGGTTCCTCCAGGCCGGCGCCGCAGCAACCGCCGGCGCCGCGAGCCTGACGACGTCATCTCCGGGGCAGGAGGCGGCTGCTCCCAACGACACCGCGGTCCTGCCGAAGCGCAAGCTGGGTAAGACCGGGCTGGAGGTCACCCTGCTCGAGCAGGGGGCGGCACGACGGGACACCGACCGCGTGTTGCGGTTTGCCTTCGCCCGCGGCATCCGCCTCTTTGACACAGCCAAGGTCTACCGCACCGAGCCCAGCTTCAAGAAATGGTTCGCACAGGACCCGGCGATCCGCAAGCAGATCGTCCTGGTCACCAAGGACATGCCCCGCAAGCCGTCCGACATGCTCCGGATGGTCGACCAGCGGCTCGACACGCTGGGCACCGACTACATCGACGTGTTCTTCCTCCACGGCCTGGGCGACCGCGAATACGGCGGGATCGACAAGTCGGTCGCGATGCTCAGGAGCCCCGAGTTTCGCCAGGTCGCCGACAGGATTCGCGAGTCGGGCAAGGCGAAGTTCATCGGCTTCTCGGCGCATCACCCCGAGCGCGCCCAGCTCCTCCAGGCTGCGGCCGAGACCGGCGTGATCGACGTGATCATGCTCCAGTATCGTCCCTGGCTCGAGAAGGAGTCGGCGCTCAACCGCGCCATCGACGCCGCCTGGAACAAGGGGATCGGCCTGATCTCGATGAAGCAGATCGCCAACCAGGCGTTCGGCGACAAGCCCAGGGGGAACATCCTCGAGGAGGTTCAGCAGCGTGTGCCCGCGCTGGCCGAGCGCAAGCTCTCGGTGTTTCAGGGTCTGCTGCACGCCATCTGGACCGACGAGCGCATCAGCGCGGCGTGCGTCTCGATGCGGAACACCGAGCAGATTCGCGAGAACGTGGATGCCGCGCGGCGGTTCGAGCCGCTCAAGACGGCGGACATCCTCAACCTCCGCGACGAGTTCCGCGCGCACAACCCGACGCTCTGCGCCGACTGCGACGGCCGGTGCTCGCTGGCGGCCGGCACGAAGGCCGAGCTGGGCAACCTGACCCGGTTCCTGACCTATTTCACCCGCTACGGCGACCGCGTCGCGGCCCGCCGCGAGTACGCGAAGCTCGCGGCCGAGGCACGCGACTGGTCGGGCGCCGACCTCGAGGCCGCCCGCGCCGCCTGCCCCGACCGGCTCGACTTCGCCCGGCTGCTGCCCCAGGTCGACGAGTACCTGGCCTGAACCGGAGCGGATGGGCAGCGAATAGCCGGGCCGGACGGAGAATCCACGGTGGTCCGATGATCGAGATCAACAACCGCATCGCGATCTCCGAGGATGAGCTCTCGATGGAGTTCATCCGCGCCTCCGGGCCCGGCGGGCAGAACGTCAACAAGGTGTCGACGGCGGTGCGGCTCCGGTTCGACGCGCGGGGCTCGGGGTCACTGCCGCCGGACGTGCGCGAGCGCCTGATCGCGATGGCCGGCCACCGCATGAGCGACGACGGCTTCCTCACGATCGTCGCCCGCGCCCACCGAACGCAGGAAGCCAACCGCCGCGAGGCGATCGACCGCCTCGTCGAGCTGATCCGCCGCGCCTGCGAGCGGCCCCGCCCACGCCACGCCACCCGGCCCACCGCCGGCTCGCGCCGAAGAAGGCTCGAGAG
This sequence comes from Planctomycetota bacterium, assembly GCA_021818605.1. Classification (GTDB taxonomy): domain Bacteria; phylum Planctomycetota; class Planctomycetia; order Isosphaerales; family Isosphaeraceae; genus JAKAUH01. Next base: position 729 of record JAKAUH010000609.1, on the reverse strand, counting down.
CAAGCGGCGCCGCGGCGAGACCAAGCAGCGCCGCCAGCCGCCCGGGTCGGCCGACGACTGACGTTGCAAACACTCCAGGACAGGACGGGGGCCGATCGCGATCCACGAGCAGTCTCTCCCGTTTCGTCCGGCCATCAACAAAAGGGGAACTCATGATCGCGATCGCAACCTCCCTTGCCATGAGCCTGGCGGTCGTCGGCTTTTCACCGCCGGGCGACGCGAGCGCGTCGCGACCGGCCGGGGCTCAGGCTCAGGCCCCGGCACCCGCGCCGAACTGGACGCCGCTGTTCAACGGCCGCGACCTGACCGGCTGGTACACCTTCCTCCAGAAGCACGGCAAGAACCAGGACCCCGACCACGTCATCACGATCGAGGACGGCGCGATCCACCTCTACAAGGACGCCCCCGAGGCCAGCCAAGTCGTGATGGGCTACATCGCCACGGAAAAGGAATACGGCAACTACCACCTCCGGTTTCAGTACCGCTGGGGTGCGAAGAAGTTCGAGCCGCGGTACAAGCTGAAGCGCGACGCCGGGCTGTACTACCACATCCTCGGCAAGGACCAGGTCTGGCCGCGCGCGCTCCAGTATCAGATCGAGCAGACGAACGTCGGCGATCTGATCGCGCTCTACGGCATGCAGCTTGACACCACGATCGACCCGAAGACGCGCTCCGAGAAGATGCCGACGTTCCAGCCGGGAGAGCATGGAGGCGCTCCCCAAGATCGGA
>JAKAUH010000159.1 GCA_021818605.1 Planctomycetota bacterium | reverse complement strand
GATCGAGCAGCATGACGTCGGTCGTCGTCTTGTTGAAACCCCCGCTGAAGACCTCGGCAGTCCAGGCGGCGTAGGCATTGACCGCGTCGAAGTCCTCGAGCGCCTTCTGCGGCTGTTCGGTGCGGAGGTAGCAGATCCCTCGCTTGAGCCGGACCTCGATATCGCGGCGATGGCGCTCGAGCACGCGGGTCAGATAGGGAATGGCCGCGCCGTACTTGCCTTCCTTGTAGAGGCGCAGCCCCTCGTTGCGATCCTGCCTGGTGGGATCGGCATGCACCGGGGCGGGCGATGCGGCCAGTGCCGTCACCGCCGTCAGGGCCACCATTAGCCAGAAAACCCGCGCGACCCTCGGGGGCCTCATGGTACATCCTCGCCTTCGCTTCGACTCGCGCGTCCTGGGGATCTCCTCCTGCTACTTGTTTCGTCCACCGGCGCGGCGCCCCATCGTCGCTTGCGCGAGTCGGCGCGAGGGACTTGCCGTTCTTGCCGGGACTATGCCTCGTGACGCCCGCCCGGTACGCGACGAGGATGCCGGTCGCAGAGCCGGCCTCACCACCATCGATGATGATGAAGGTGCGCCGGGCTCCAGTTCACGGCCTGCGCCGGCCGCGCGGCCGGATGATGCCGGAGTCGAGGATGGAGGATCGTTCGGAGATGCCAACGTCCCTGGAGATGTCTGATGTTACGATGCCGGCCGCGCCGGTGCTCGCCGGTCTTGCCGGTCGCAAGGGTCGTTCCGCCGGTGTTGGTCGCGGTCAAGCTGCCCGCGCCTGCACCCGCGCCTGAGCCGAGGCCCGATCCCGACGAGCCCGTGGCGGGTGGAGTATCCCCTGGCTCATTGACGACGGCCGTCCCGTTGAGCGCCAGGGTCTGACCATCGGCGATGTGCGTGATCAGCACGCGGATGGCGTAGACCCCAGTGCTCGCGTAGGTGTTGCCCCCCTGGATCGAGAAGGTGCCATTGGGCCCGGGAATGGGCGAGACGAACGAGGTGTGGCCGTCGCCCCAGTCGATCCGGATGCTGTAGCTGGCCGGAGTGTCGCCGGCCGCCATCGCCGCGAATGATCCGATCGTGCCGCCGACAACACCCGCCGCGCCGCCGGCGAGCGTCGCGCCATTCGGGTCGGTCACGAAGTTAAGCTGGACGTTCTCGCTCCCGATGACGACGGTCCGCGCGATCGGCGCGGGAAGTCCGCCGCCGCTCGCCGTGACGGTGTACGTCCCCGGCGCCAGGGACATGCTGTAGCCCCCCGCGTCGAGCGTCGTGGTCGAGCCGACGCCGGCCACCGTGATCGTCACCCCGCCGAGCCCCTCGCCCGGCTGATACTCACCATTGCCCGCCGTATCGTTGAAGACGACGCCCGTCAGGAACGGACCGACGGTGTTCGTCGAGGCCAGGTCGATCGTGGTGTCCGTCTGGCGATAGGCGAACCCGCCGCTCGTGGTGTCCTGCGAGGCGATGCCGATACCCACCTGCTGCATGGCGTGGTCCTGCCCGCCGATATCGAGCAGCATCACGCGGTGCCCCAGATCGGGCACGCCCTGATCAACAATCAGATTGCCCAGGCTGTAGCCAGCGTCCCAGGCGGCATAGCTCGGTGAGAAGCCGCCGCCGAAGGTCGAAGGGTTCGTGTTCGTCTCGATGCTCTCCGCCCAGCTCGTGGCGTTGAATCCGGCCGCGGCGATCCGGCCGCCGGGATCGACGCCCTGCGGCGTGACGTGGGCAAAGTAGTTCTGCGCAATCATGTCCTGCGAGTGCAGCCGGGCTGACTCGACGAGCGATGTGTTCATCGCCAGCGGTTGCGAGGGTGCTACGTTCGACAGGTTCAGCCCCAGCGAGACGCCGTACGCCGCCGGGTTGAACCGGGCGTCGTTGAGCAACTGGAGGTAATACTCCTCGACCGGGCTGGGCGAATAGCCCGACAGCAGCACTCGCTCCTCAGGACGTTCGACGGTCGGCCGAAACGCGCAGCGCGGGCGGAGTGGAGTCGAGCGAAGAATCACTGAAGCCTCTGAGCCGAATCGCTCGGACTGGGCACGACCCCACGGAGTCCACGTCGCGGGAATCAGGTGCGGCGGCGATCGCCGAGCCTCCTCGCTCGGATTCGACAGGATCGGTACAGGCACACTCTAAGGTATGTCCCAATCGATCGCCAGCCCCTGCCTGTTGAGCAGCCTCGACATTTCGCGATGGGATGATGCGTCCGAGCAACGTCCCGGCCGGGAGGATTTGACTGGGGGCGAATCGTTGCTTCACTCCCCCCCGGCGGGCGAGCCCATCCGGTCGCCGACATCGATTCGGTAGCCGCGAAGGACCTCAGCGGCGTCGGCCGGCTTCTTCCCTTCCAGTTGGATGGTCCGCAGCCGGACGACGCCCTCGCCCGCGGCGACGACCAGGCGGTCGCCGCTCGCCTCAATCACCGTACCGGCCGTGCCGGTGCCGTCGACAGGTTCGGTCCGGTGAACAATGATCCGCATCGGCTTGCGGCCCGTGATGGGCCGGGGATTCCAGGTGGTCGAAGCCATCGGCCAGGGCTGCATGGCGCGGACAAGGTTGTGCACGGCGCGGGCGGGTCTGGACCAGTCGATCAGGCCGTCCTCCTTGCGGAGCTTGGGCGCGCGAGTCACCGCGGCCCTGTCCTGCGGCAGGATCGGCACCGAACCGGCGGCCATCGCAGCGATCGACTGCGCGACCAGAGGGGCGCCGAGCTGCGCCAGCCGCTCCTCCAGCTCGCCGGCCGTCTCATCGGGATCAATGGGCGTGCGGGCAATCGCGATGATGCCGCCGGCATCGATCCGGGGGGTCATGCGGATAATTGTGACCCCGGTCTCGACGTCGCCGTGCTGAATGGCTCGCGCCACCGGCGAGGCGCCGCGATACGCCGGGAGTACCGAGCCGTGCAGGTTGATGCCGCCCATTCGGGGAATCTCCAGCAGGTCGGCCGAGAGGATCTGGCCGTAGGCGGCCGTCACGAGCAGTTCGGGGCCGAAGGCCCGAATGTGCTCGAGGCTCCCGGACACATTGACGTCCTCGGGCTGGAACACCGGGATTCCTCGCGCCTCGGCCGCGCGCTTGATCGTCGCCGGAACGCGCTCCTGCTTGCGGCCCTGCGGCCGATCGGGCTGAGTCACCAGCGCGGCGAGGTCGTGCCCGGTCGCCGCGAGGTGCTCGAAGGTGGGCAAGGCGAAGTCGCCCGTGCCCAGGAAGACCAGGCGGATCGCGGATGCCATGGGTGTCTCCTCGATGTCATCAGTCGACCGGTCCTTCGGCCTCCGGTTCCGGCTCGTCCCTTCGGGTCCTCATGCCGAATTCCTCCGGCGGGACGGGCGGTACGCGGAGCATCTCGTCGAGCCGGCGCTTCAACTCGTCATCCGGCGGGATCAGGCCGCTTCGCTGACCTTGCCGGAATCTCAGGTCCATCTCCCAGAGCTTGTCCTCGATTTCCGGCAGGTCGGTCGTGTCGAGATAGTCGATGAACAGCTTGCCCTCGAGGTGGTCGCTCTCGTGCTGCACGGCCCGGCTGAAGAGGTCG
>JAKAUH010000566.1 GCA_021818605.1 Planctomycetota bacterium | reverse complement strand
GCCCACGAGGGTCTCAAGGCCCGCGAAGCGAGCATTCCGGCGCCGTCCCGCAAGATCCTGCCCCAGACCGTCGAGCGAATCATCCGGCTCTACGAGGCCTGGGGGAAACCCGCCAAGGCAGGGGCGTGGCGAGCCTCGTCACGACGGACGAAGGCTTAGATCGCGTAACGACCGGGTATCATACAGACGCATGATCGACGCTTGCCGACGCCCGATCCGGTCCGCCGGTCCGGATCGGGCCGGGACCGGTTGTTGGGTGTGGCTCCGACCCGCGCCCAGCAAAAAAACCGGGCGGGGCGGGACGGACGGGCCGGGATCGGCGGGCCGAGCCGCGTCCCACAGAAGACCCGAGCGGATGGAAACAGGATCGGACGGAGGCTCGGTGCCCGGCCTGTGGGCCGCATACGTTCCGCGCTCCAGGAGCGAGGGGCGAGGTGGAACGGCGTCAGGGCGATCGGGGGACCTTCTCCTCGGCGGCCTCGAGATTCCGGCGCGACTTCTCCAGTCGCTCGGCCGGGTCGTAGCGATATCCGGCGACGCGGCGGTAGTGGGTGCCCGTCCGCCGGTGGACCTCGGCCCATCGGGCGGCGTCCATGCCGAAGTGGCGGGCGCAGGCGGACGGGTCGAGGGGCAGAAGGATCGGCCGGGCGGTCGGGAAGACCTGCCAGTCCTGGATCTCACGAAGCACCGCGCTGGCGAGGGCGGTGTAGCCGGCCAGCGTCGGGTGATGGGCGTCCTCGATCGCGAGGTCGCCGACCAGGCCGTCCGGACTGATCCTGGCCAGCTCGCCAGGGCCGTCGATCAGGATGCAGCGAGGATGGCGGCGGGCGACCTCGCGGTAGACCTCGCGGAAAGGCGCCGGGCAGCGGATGGGCAGGCCGTCGGAATCCAGCGCGGCGAGGTAATGCTCGCCCGCCTCGGCCGTTCTTCCCTGGTGCTCCAGCAGCCGCGCCAGGCGGAAATGCGCCTCGGCGAACCCCGGGAACCGGCCGAGGATCGCGGTATAATCCGCGGCCGATCGAGACGGGTCGGAGGATTCTGCCGCCCGGGCGGCCGTGAATGTGTCGACCACCCAGCGGCGATCGGCCCGCGTCGCCCAGGCCGGCAGCGTCGAGCGGCTGGGCTCGAAGCCCGCCTCGTTCGCCGGCGGGATGATCAGGATCGGCAGGGCTCTGAGGCGATCGCAGTCGCTCACGATTGCCTCGAGGCGGCGGCGAAAATCAGCCAGGATGTTGGCCGCCTCCGACGGGCTGCACAGGGGCGGGTCGATCAGCGAGTGATGGCCCGAGAGCGGCGGCGCATCGAGGCGATTCCGGCTGATGACCTCATAGGCCAGGCGGCAGCAGGGGGAGAGCAGGCTGGCGCGATACGCCTGCTGGAGCAGCCAGTTCCGCGGCTCCTCGTCGACGCCGGGGTCGCGCTCCTCGCGGCCGTTCTCGAACCGGGCGACGAACTCATTATGGCCCGAGTAGATGATCACGGCATCCGGGCGGTGCCGGATCGCGGCGAGCTTGAGGTGCTGCTTCTCGAGGTTGTCGCCCAGCCAGGCGAGGATCTGGCACTCGAACCGCCGATCCGGCATGGCCTGGCCGAGCTGCCAGGCGACGATCTGACCGACCGAGAGCCAGGGCCGATAGGGCTCGCCCAGCGCGCTCGAGCCGCCCAGCACCACGATGCGATACTCGCCCGGCGGCGACGGCTCGAACGTCGTTGGCAGCGCCGGCATCCGGTGCATCCAGCCGCGCCAGGCGGTCGAGCCGATCTCGAGGACGACCAGTGCGATCAGGCAGGCCGCGCAGGCGGCCAGTCCGCGGAGCAGCCAGCGACTCGTCCGGCCACCCGATTTCCGCCGCGACCGCGACGCCAGGAACACCAGGAGCGGCGTGCCGACGACTCCCGCCAGCACGAGCGCCGAGTAGGCGATCAGCACGGTCCGGAACATCAGTTCGAAGATGCCCCGGCGCACCTCGGGCGAGCGGGCGCGGAACCACTCGGGCAGCACCGGCGCGAGCAGGGCTGAGAGCGCGATCACCACCGCGATCGCGGCCAACCGGACCGCCGTGGCGATCCGATGCGCCCACCGCGGTCTCGGGCTCGCGGCGGCTTCTGCTTCCGTCTTCGCCGCCCCGTCGCCAGTCGTCGCGGGGCTTGTCGTCTCCTGGTTCATCGGGACACCCGGATTTCCAGAGGAACCTCCAGGCTGGTCGGAGCCAGACAGAGGCGATCGTTACAGGCCTGGTAGCTGAGCTTGAACACCAGGCGCATCGGACCCGGTTGCGCCCCACCGGCCACGCGGACCCGCGCCGCGAGCCGGACCGTTCCCTCGTACAGGGCGACCTTCTCCCGGCCCGTTGAGCCAAGGACGCGCGCCTCGCCGGCCGGGTAGTTCATCGAGACCACCTCGGCCGACCGCGCCGAGGACGCGGCGAGCGCCAGCGTCGTCGGCTTCAGATCCGCCACGCCCGTCGGATTGGCGTAGAGGTGCCAGCCCTCGGCGATCGTCAGCGTGATCGTGGCGTCGAGCTCGCCGCCGGTGGCGACCGTCGCCGCGCCGTCGCTGGCCTGCTGAGCGACCGCGGTGACGACCTTTGATTTCGCCTCGTCCGCACCCGCCGCGGCGGGTCCCGGCACGGGGTGAACCGGGCCGGAATCGCCCTTCGCGTCGAGATCGCGCTCGAGCCCGACCAGCATCATGGGCATCGCGTAGGGGAGCCGGGCCATTGGCGTGGCGAAGGCCTCGAGCGCCCGCGAGGCGTAGTCGCGGTACGACGATTCGCCGGTGAGCCGGTGGAGCGCCAGCAGGTCGAGGATCGCCACCGAGTTGCCGCTGGGGATCGCGTTGTCAAACGGGTCCTTCGGGCGTGCCAGCAGGGTTTCGTGGCCGTCGGCCGTGAAGAAGAAGCCGCCGTCCTCGCGGTCCTCGAAGTCGGCGATCATCCGGTCGACCAGGGCGCGCGCCTCGCGCAGCCATCGAGCATCGCCGGTCGCGGCATGCAACCGGAGCAATCCGTGGGCGAGGAAGGCGTAGTCCTCGAGATAGGCGCCGAGCTTCGCCCGGCCGTCGCGATAGGTCCGCAGCAGCCGGCCGTCGGAGGTGCGCAGCCGCTTCAGGACGAAATCGGCGCCGGACTCGCCCGCGCGGCGATATTCGTCCCTGCGAAGGACGCGGTATCCGTCGGCATACGCCGCGATCATCAGGCCGTTCCAGCCGGTCAGAACCTTGTCGTCGCGCATCGGGGCGGGCCGTTTCTCCCGAACGGCCAGCAAGCGCGCCCGCAGGGGCGTCAGCCGCTTCTCGAGCTCCTCGGAGGAGATCCCCAGCGTCCGGGCCGGCTCGTCGCGATTGCGGGGTTCGGTCAGGACGTAGCGCCCGCCCTCGAAATTCGGCTCGCCGGTGAGGCCGTAGACCTTCAGAAAGGCTACGGCATCGGGTCCGTCGCCCAGCGCCGATTTGACCTGATCGCGGGTCCAGACGTAGTACGCGCCTTCGCCGGCCCTCGTCGCGGCGTCGAGCGACGAGTAGAAGCCCCCCTC
>JAKAUH010000190.1 GCA_021818605.1 Planctomycetota bacterium | reverse complement strand
GCTGATGTACGGCACGATCGAGACGCTCGACGGCCAGGTGCTGCGGCTGGATACCCGCACCCAGGCGGGCGAGACGCAGGACATCCGCGTGCACGGCGATGTGGACGTGGCGAGGCAGCGGATGCGGCTGATCATCGACAACACCGGCAACTCACAGGCCGAGGTGATTCCCTGGACGTCCGACGTCCGCGGCCCGTATGGCACCGAACAGAGCATGGCCAGGCAGCCCTTGAAGGAGCACGAGCGGCGCGACCTGAAGATCTACATCCCTGAACTGAACAAGATCAGCGACGTCACGCTCGAGGCGCGCACGGTCGAACCCGTCATCCTGGGTGACGGATCGAAGCGGCCGCTGCTTCGCGTCGACCAGACCACCCGGGTCGGCGGCAAGCACCGCCCCGAGTACGACTCGCGGGTGTATGTCGACGCCGAGGGACAGATTCTCAAGTCCGAGCAGGACGTGATGGGCGGCATCGTCTACTTCCGCACGAGCAAGGAGGCCGCGCTGGCGCCCGCCGGCCCGATCCAGTTCGACACGATCCTGGGATCCGTGGTGAAGGTCGACCACAGGATCACCGATCCCGAACGGACCAGGCACGTGCTGTACCGGCTCAGGCTCGAGAAGTCCGAGCCAACCGAGGTCTTCCCGGCCGACTCCCGCCAGTCGATCCGCCCCGACAAGGGCAAGCCGAATTCCGCAGTGCTGGATGTCCAGAGCGTCGGCCCCGTCGACGGCCAGCCCGCACCCGGCGACGTCGATCCTCAGTACCTCAAGGCCAACCCCATGGTCAACAGCGACGATGTTCGGGTGCGCACCCTGGCGCAGCGAGTCACGCGGGGGATGTTCGACCCCTGGAAGAAGGCGATGGCCATCAACGCATGGGTCCACCGGAACATCCAGGACAAGAACTTCAAGATCGCGTTTGCCTCGGCCGCCGAGGTGGCCCGCAACCTCAGCGGCGACTGCACCGAGCACTCGGTCCTCGCCGCCGCGATGTGCCGCGCTGTCGGGGTTCCGTCACGGGTCGTCGTCGGCCTGGTGTATGTCGATAAACTGGGCGGCTTCGGCTACCACATGTGGGTCGAGGTCTTTGTCAACAACCGATGGATCGCGATCGACCCGTCGTTCAACCAGACGAGCGTGGACGCCGTCCACATCAAGCTGTCCGAATCGAGCCTCGCCGGCGTCACCCCCTTCGAGGCCTTCCTGCCGCTCATCACCGTGGTGAACCGTCTCCAGATCGAGCCGATCGAGATCCGCTGAAAGGCGGAGGCGATCCCGACCTTCACTCGGCACGAGCCACGCGAAGCCGCTTGTGCCACTCGCCACTCGCCACTCGCCACTCGCTGTTCCTGCACCCATTGTCGTCCGTCGCAGTCGGTCTGTAGACTGCGCGGAGGGGTTCAGTGCGGCGTCTGGTCGATTGCCTGGAAACTCTTGCATCGCGGGAGGGAACGGATGATCCGTCCTCGTGGCGCGTTGCGCTCAACGTTTGGCGTGCTGGCCGTGATGGCCCTCGCCGCCCGGATGGCCCCGGCCCAGCAGGCGACGAGGCCGTTGGCACCAGCGCCAGCGTCGCCATCGCCGTACGCGGCCATCGCTCCATCGTCGCCTTCCATGACGTCGCCCGATCGCGCGTCGGTCGTCCGCGGCCAGCCGGCGGGCCTGGCGTCGCAGCGGCCCGAGGTCGTGATGTGGCGGGCGCTGCGAGCGAATCCGATGACAGCTCCCTATGCAATCAACGTCTCTCGGAAGGACGGAGCCCTCGTCCTCGCGGGCCGGGTCGGCACGAAGCAGGTCCACGACGCCGCCGTGCAGATGGCGATCGCCTTCGGCTTCCGGTTCCGCGACGACCTGGTGATCGACACCGCCGAGACTCTCCGCGTGCCGATGAGCGCATCCCCCTCCATGACCGGCGAGGGGATGCTCGCGCCCAACCTGTCGTCGTCGTACTACGTCTATCCAGAGCCGCTCTTCGGCTGGCTCGACGATCCGTTTTTCGGCATGCAGCCTCCGCCGGTGACCTTCGCCCCGTGGTGGGGGAGCCGCCGGGCCGCCGCGATGGCCGGACCCGATGGCCTCAGAGCGAGGGGAATGGGAATGGCGATGGGCCCCGGCCCCCGTGGTGCCGCATCGACTGGCGGCTCCGTCGCGATCAGCGGCCCCGGCCTGGCCGGCGGTCCGGGCGGAGAGGCAGGCTCCGGCCCAGCGCCCGGCAACGGCAATCCGGCGAACGCGAACCCCGGCGACTGGGCGGACCATCCTGCCGTCCCGGCCACGCCGGGCGCGGGAGGAGGCGTCGGCGCGGGAGTTGTTCCCGGTGCATCTGGCGTTCCTGGTGCATTTGGCGTTCCTGGCCCCGGTGCGTTTCCGGGCGCCGGCGGCCCGATGGAACTGCCCCCGCCGAAAGGAGCGGTCGAGATCACTGTTGACGCCAACGGCCAGGTCTTTCTGCGGGGCGTCGTCGCCAGCGCCGAGGACGCCCGCGAGATCGAGCAGACCGCCTGGAGCGTCCCCGGAGTCAGCCGGGTGGTGTCGCAGCTCACGGTCCGCCCGAGGCCGGTCTCGGCCGCGGCGGAGAACGCGACTCCTGCTCGCGACGAGCCGCCCCCGCCGCCCCAGCCAGCCGCTGTACCCCGTCATGACGGGCCCGACGGCGGGATGGTCCCGCCCCGGCCCGAGTCCGCCGTTCAGGCCCCGGCCAATCGCGCACCAGTACAGCCCGCGCCGGTCGCTCCGCCCGGCACCGAGCCCGAGCCGCCGGCCGCCCAGACGCCGCCGGCCGCACCGGCCGTCACCGTTTCCGGGCTCGATAACCAGCGGCTTACCCGCCGCGTGGTCGAGGCGATGAAGCGCCGGCCCGCCGTCGCCGGTCAGCCGGTGCAGGTCCGCTCGGCCGGCGCCATGGTCTCAGTCTCGGGCAAGGTCGCCTCGGCCTACGAGGCGATGATGACCTTTCGCGCCGCCCAGCAGACCCCGGGCGTCCACGAGATCCTCGACCGCCTCGAGTTCCCCGTCCCCGACGAGGACCACCCCAACCCCCTGACTCGCCGCGGCCGTCCCGAGGACATCGAGCCGTATCTCGCCGCCCAGATGGCGCGTCACCTCGGCGACCTGGCGCACGTCGACGCCGTGAAGGCCCGCGGCGACCATCTCGAGGTCCGCGGGACCCTGCTCGACGACGCCGACAGGAGTCGCGTCCTGGCGATCCTCCGCTCGATTCCCGTCCTGCACGGATTCACCATCGACGCGCACCTCACCGCCGACTGATCGCCGTCTCGGCCCGTTCGGGTTTTCCCGTCGCCAGTGCCTCGCGGCGGAGACCCTGCGTCCGCTCCGCGCTCGAGCCCCCGAGCCGCTGGAACCGCTGCGCCAGCGCGCGGCGGACCCGCATCGTGGGCGATTCCACCAGCCACCAACTCGCCGCGGCGGCCAGCACGACCGGCGGCACCGACGCCGCGAAGACGACCACGGGCGAGAGTGACGAACGGCCTGTCTCCCACCATCCGCCCAGAACCTGGATCACGAAAAGCTG
>JAKAUH010001184.1 GCA_021818605.1 Planctomycetota bacterium | reverse complement strand
GACGGTGCTGCGGAGAAGGCGGTAGCCGACGTTGGCGATCCGCAGGACGCGGCGGACAGTGCCGCCCGACGGGTGCCGTAGCTCCAACTCGTCGGGATGAACGTCCAGCTCGGGCGCGCTCGACCGTGTAACCGGCAGCCGCGCCAGCCACTCGTCGAGCCTCGCGTCGGGCGAACGGCCATCAAGCGGCGCCGGCAGGAGGTCCGTCCGCCGGATCTGCCGGAGGTACTCGCCCAGCCTGCCGGACTCGAGCTCGTCGCGCAGGTCCCGCCAGCGCTGGGCGGCCACGGTGAGGAAGTCGTCCCAGGTACGGCAGGCGACCGACCCGCCCATCTCGAACGGGGCGCCAGGCCGTCCCGGCGCCGCGGGCGTCGGCGCGCCCGTGGGCAAGGGCGGGGGCGCGGCAGGCCGCGCGCCGGGCAAGGGCGGGGGCGCGGTGGACGGGGACTTCTCTCTGTTGGGACTCGCCGCCGCCGCGACGACCCGGAGCCGCACTCCGCCAAGCTGGATCTCATCCCCGGTCTGGAGCCGGCGCGACTGGCTGGCCAGCAGGCGCTGGAGGTTCACGAAGGTGCCGCCGGGCGAGTCGAGATCGCGAATCAACAAATCGGGACCGCGCGCCTCGATCAACGCCTGGCGCGCGGCCATCCGCCGAGGCGAGCCGGCCTCCTGCTCGGCGAGGTCGAGCCCGGCCGCGCCCTCCAGCCGGTTGCCCAGCAGGTTCTCGCCAGGGCGCAGGCTCAGCAGCCGGCCAACGTCGCGGCCGCGCACGACCTCGAGCGACCAGGCGGTCGGACCGGCGGTTGTGGCGGGGGACAGGGCCATGGCGAGGATCTCGCTGGGATGAGGAACCTTGACGATCAACGCTGCCGGAACACCAGTACCGTGCGACCGAGCTCGATCCGGTCGCCGTCCTTCAGGGGCTGGGGAGCGCCGACCGCCTTGCCGTTGACCCGGGTCGAGCCGGCCGCGGCCAGACTGTTGAGCCGGAAGCCGTCGGGCGCCGACTCGATCTCGGCGTGTTGTCGCATAACGGTGGCGTCGCCGAACAGGCCGACCTCGGCGCGTTCGTCGAGACCAAGACGGCTACGGCCGTGCGTCAGCAGGTAGATCCGACCCTCCTGGCGGCCGTTGAGGATCTGGACCCAAGCGCGGCGCAGGGCCTGCTCGACCAGGGCGAGGCAGAGCCCCAGCCCCGCGCCCATCGTGACGATTCCGGCCGCCTGGCCTAGGTCGTGCCGGTCGCCCAGCGCGACGCGGAGCCACTCGAACAGGAATCCGCCGATGAACCCGCCGAGCCCGCCGCCGATCAGGCCGAGCACCAGGCGGTCGCGCGACCGGTCGGCCAGCCCCTGGCCCAGCCCGATGCCAAGCCCCAGCACGGCCCATGACATCGCCCGGCCCATCAGGCCGCCGCGAAACAGTCCGATCACGACCTCGCCCGCGACGAGGCCCGCCGCGCCGCCGAGCGCCGCCGCCGGCGCTCCCAGGGCGATGGCCCGCATCAGCTTGAGCCGCGACCCGTCGCGGAGCGGGCCGTAGGCGTTCAGGAAGATACCCATCGACCCGCCGATCAGCAGGCCCGCCAGCAGGTCGCGCACGTAGACCGACTCGGCATGGACACACTCAACATAGAGGTAAAGGCCGAAGAGCGCGCCCAGTGCCCCCGTGAACGCCAGGTCATACGCCTGGCGCAGGTTGGCCCGGACGGCGAGTTGCCGAGGAGCCGCGGACGGGAGCGCGGGAGGCCGGGCAATCGTTGTCTGGCTCATGAGCGAACGCGCAGGGCGCGCCCTCCCTCGGCGATGACCCGGGCAATGTGGCCGAACGTCTGCACCAGCTCGCCGGTCCTGGCGAAGATCGAGGCCTGGTCGCTACTCGCCAGTCGGCGAAGGTAGTCGCTGTCGGCGTCACCCATGCCGATCGCGACGATCTCGACGCCCGCCTTTCGCGCCGCGGCGGCCTGCTCGACCGCGCTCTCGGCGGCGTCCGGGTAGCCATCGGTGAGGATCACGATGTAACGCCGACGATCGTCCGCCACGAGCTGGCCGCGGGCCATCTCAATGGCGTCAGTCAGGTTGGTGCTACCGCCCGGCTCGACTCGCAGGAGCGCGGCGTGCAGCCTGCGGACGTTGTTCGTTGCCGGTGCCTGCAGCGCGACGAGCGTCGAGAATGAGATCAGGCCCACTTCGGTCGTGGTGAAGTCGAACCGCGACAGGAACTCGCGGGCCGCGTTCTGAGCCTCGGCCATCGGGTCGCCCATCATGCTGGCCGAGGCGTCGAGGAGCAGGAAGACACGAATTGGCCCCGCGGGCGCGGCCGGCTCGGCGGGCTTCGGCGGTCCGGCAAGCCACGACAGGTCGTCGGGAACCGGCTCAACGGTCATCTCCAGCGGCCGTCCCGTGTCGCGCTGGACGGCCTGAACCTGCACAACGCCGTTCGGGTCGTAGGAGAGGCTGACGTCCACCGTCACCTCGTCGGCCGTTGGCTCGATGCCCACGAAGACGTACTTGCCCAGAATCGTACAATCCAGCGGCGCGGTGCTCTCGCCCTGGGTGACGTAGACCTCCAACCGGTCGTTGGCGCCGCCGTGGGTCGAGTACAGATAGGGCCGGCGGTCGCTGGCCGGGATCGGGACATTGCGGCGGATCACGACGTCGTTGACATAGGCCGATCCGTCCGGGCTGACGGCGACTGTCCCCAGGCTGTGCGACATCACGTCGGTGACCCGAGGCAGCGCCACCGGTGCGGCAGTGGCGGAGCCCCCGGACGCGCTCGACATCCCCAGCGTGAACTGCGGCACGGCGTCGCCGATCGGCTCGCCGACCTCGATGGCCGCCTGGATGGCCGCGCCCAGCGCGACGACCTCGTCGACATTCACCCCCGCTCGGGGCGGCTTGCCCGACATCCGCGAGACGTACGAGCGGACCATCGGCATCCGGGTCGAGCCGCCGACCAGAAGCACGCCGTCGAGCCGAGGCCAGGTGAGCCCCGCCTCGCCGAGCGCCTCCTCGGTCAGCCGTCGCGTGCGCTCCATCAGCGGGAAGGTCAAGTTCTCGAACTCGGTCCGCGTCAGCTCGAACGTTCTGCGGTCGCTGCCGAGCTGGAGAGTAATCCTCGCCGCGGATCGTTCGGAGAGCGTCCACTTGGCCTGCTCGCTACGAACGAGAACCTCGTTGAGCGCGGTCGGATCATCCAGCGGGTCGAAACCGGTCTCGGCGGCGAACCGTTCGGCGAGGAACGTGGCGATCCGGTCGTCCCAGTTCTTGCCGCCGAGGTCATGGTCGCCCGCGGTCGCCAGGATGACCGTCTCGCCAGGCGTGATCCGCGCGACGGTGACATCGAACGTGCCGCCGCCGAGGTCGTAGATGAGTACGGTCTCCTCGACGCCGGCCTTCTGGAGCCCGTAAGCCAGCGCGGCGGCTGTCGGCTCGTTGATGATGCGCATGACCTGGAGACCGGCGGCGTCTCCAGCCTCGATCGTCCCCTTGTTCTGGGGATCGGCAAAGTATGCCGGCACCGTTGTGACCTCCCGATC
>JAKAUH010000791.1 GCA_021818605.1 Planctomycetota bacterium | reverse complement strand
ATGTCGGTCAGGAATGCCCGACCTACCTCAAGGCCCTTCGTGTCATTCCCGGTCTCGACTCGCCGACGATCAGTTCGCCCCTGCGCACGGAGAAGTAATCCTCGCCCGAGAAGACCAGGTGCACGGGGCGGCCGTCGGGGCTCATCCCTCTCGTCGGCAGGCTGCACGTCTCGCCGGGGCCGACGTCCCAGTCGTCGGTGAAGAACACGGTCGTCCAGGGCCCCCAGGGCTCGGGGGCGTCGTAGATCGCGAACCCGCCGCGGAACCGCGCGTCGCCGCCGGGGAGCGTCTGGCACCAGAGATATCGTCCCAGGCCGGCGTCATGGCTGACCGTCGAGCGATAGCAGCCGCCCGGATGCTCGAATACCCCGCGCCGCTCGGCGATGTCGCGCGTCCAGAGCGGCCCGCCGCGGTCATCTCGTCCGGCGACGAACTCGTACGCCGCGCGGTCGGCGATCCGGGTCTTCGGCACCCGCGCCAGGACCATCCGGTCCGCGGGGCGATACGCGGAGTCGCCGTCCGGCGAATAGATATAAGCAAACTCATCGCGCGCTCCAGCGTAGTTCCGGCCGAAGTTCAGAAACGTCGGGCAGCCGAAGCCCGCGGCGAACCGCCAGTCGCACCAGGTCCAGGTCTGGGCGTGGTCAGACGACACCGCCAGGCGGGAATTGCCGGCGTTGCGGGCCCAGAGATAGAGAACGCCGTCGACCATCAGGAGGCCGCTGGCCTTCTCGCCCGAGGGGCCGTCGCCGATCCGTTCACCCGAGCGCGAGCGGATGTTGAATCCGGCGAAATCAGGTGGCGAGCCGACGACGCGCGCAAACCCCAGGCTGAGCTTGCCCGGCACGAACGGCTCGAAGCCCTGGCCGTCGCCGAAGGCGGTATAGAGTGCATCGTCATCGCCCCAACTGAGCGGCCAGGTGTCGCTGCCGCGCGCCTTGCGGACGATCGACTCGGCCGGTGCCCAGCGAATCCCCCGGATGGTGGAGCTCGGCGGATAAGGAGGCTTGCGGGCCGTTGATTGAATCGCGCGGAGCACCGGCGCAACGAGATGGCGATCGAGGGCCTCGTCGAACGGCACCGCGGGGTCGAGGTTTTCGCCGTTGCGGACGACAATCAGGTCGAGGCTGGGGACGACGAACAGCATCTGGTGGCCCGCGCCGGCGCCGGCGAAGGCGTCCTCGGGCGCCGACTTCCACAGGCGGGAGCCGTCCTGACCGCGGTTGACCCACCAGCCGAGCCCCGAGTGGCCCGGCAGGCCACTCGGCCGGAGCGCCTCGGCCACCACGGCCGGGTCGATCAGCTCGCGGCCCTCCCAGGTGCCGCGGTGCAGCAGGAGCCGGCCGACGCGGGCGACGGCGTCGGGACTGTACGCGCCCCCGCCCCACGTGGCGACCAGCGGTAGACCATCCACCCTGGTGATGCCGCCATAGCCGGTCGCCCACTGGCCGTCGGGCACGCTGATATTTCGCATGACCCGGTGGGCCAGCAACGATCGGAGGTCCGGATCGGCCGTGCCGCGCAGGCTGGCGGCGAGGCAGTAGCCGAGCATCGCCATGCCGGGGTTGCTGTAGAGCTCACGCGTGCCGGGGGGATCGAGCACCGGGGCGCGGTCGCGGGCGATCGTGAACGGGTCATCGGGCGGTGGTAATCGCTTCCAGAAATCGCCCTTCCAGCCGGTGAGCCGGTCATGCGGCCGCTGAGCCGACTCGGCGTCCTCGATACCCGAGGTGTGCGTGGCCAGATGCCGCACGGTGATTGGCCGGTGCCTCGGATCGTCGCGCCACTGCGGCACGAACCGCCAGCCCAGGTCATCCGGCCGGATGCGGCCGTCGTCCATCGCGAGCATCAAGCTCAGACCGCCCACCAGGGCCTTGGCCATCGAGGCCGTGTAATGCGGCTTCGTCCGGCTGTAGCCGTCGGCATAGCGCTCGAAGACGATCCGGTCGTGGCGGATGACCAGCAATGCCGTCGTCCGCCGCTTCTTCAGGTCCGTCCAGGCGGATTCGAGCGCGGCGGGGTTCATCCCCTGACTTTCGGGCGAGGCCGACAGCCAGTCCCACGAGGGCCGCGCGGGCGGGTCGGCGACCGAATTCGGGGCCGTTTCAAGAGGCCACGCTCGCGCTGTCAGGAGAGCGAGCAGGACGAGTCCGGGGCTCATTTGGGGGCCTCCGCGCGCGAGGGGCCCGGAGCAGCGAGGTCTGAGACAGACCGTTCTGGTCCGTAATCGCGCGGCTGTTCCCGCGGCGATTGAGAGCAATGCGCGGCGATGGTCTCTGGAGAAGGCGATACAGGCTGGATTATACTTCAGACAAGGTGATTGAGGCGACCAGGCCGGAGCGACGGGTCGGTCCGACTCGTGCCGGCGGCTGTGGCGACACCGAGGAGGTGTGCGCGATGGACAGGGAACACAAGAGACTCTCCGGGTTCCTGGTCAGCTTGGGCGTCCAGGACGTGCCACACACCGACAAGTCGTATCTGGGCCATCTGATCGGGGTGTATCGCAACCTCGAGGCCCAGGGCTACCCCACGGACGTGTGCCGGGCAGGAATGTTCCACTCGATCTACGGGACCGAGAAGTTCCAGGGGTTCACCCTGCCGCTGGAGCGTCGCGACGAGGTCCGCGAGCTGATCGGCGACCGGGCGGAACGGCTGGCGTACCTGAACTGCGCCATGGACCGCGCGTCGTTCGACCGGGCTGTCGAGCTGGGCGCGGAGCCCCATCGCTTCGCTGACCGCCTCACCGGCGAGGAGATCCTGCTGGCGGCGGCCGATTTCGACGACCTGGTCCGCGTGCATCTGTTCGACTGGCTCGAGCAGGTGCCCCGGTCGAAGGAATGGGACTACCGCCGCGATTCGTACCGGCGGATGGCCGAGCGTCTGGGACCAGGGGCCGTCGAGGCTTTCGAGCGGACGTACGCCGCCATGGAACTGGCCGAGTGCCGAACGACCGACTGAGGGCGGGGCGGTCAAATCGTCGCACCAGGATCGGGATGCGACTACTCGCCCCGGATCAGGTCATACAGACCCTTGCACGTCTGGGCGAGGCCTCCGATGATGAAACCGTGGAAGATGTAAAACTTTCCCTGGCCCTGGCTATCGGTGGCCGGATTGGCGTAGGAGTAGGCGGTCAGCCCGATGCCGAGAGCCAGGACGACGACCCCGATCGCCAGGTCGCGAAATGTCGACGAGCCACCACCGGCCCCACTCGTGGCCTTCTTCTTCTTTTTCTTCTTCGAGCTTGAGCCCTTGAGTTTGGAGTCGAAGACCTCGCCGCAGTAGCGGCACTTCACGGCGGATTCGAGAATCATCTCGCCGCACATCGGGCAGGGCCTTTTTGGCTCCGGCCGCGCGGTCGAGACCGGATCGGGGTCCGCGAGCTGGTACGGATCGTCACCCAGGTCATCGAACGGGCTGAAGGCTGGCGTGGAAGGTGCTGCCGCCGGAGGCGATGACGGCTGGGATCGCACGCGCGCCGCGGCCGCCGGCACATCGGGGATGATCGCGACAACCTCGGCCTCGACGACGTCGGCTTCGG
>JAKAUH010000015.1 GCA_021818605.1 Planctomycetota bacterium | reverse complement strand
TTCCATGCGAAATGCTCGCGAATTGTCCACGACGACCGCCCCGGCCTGGACCGCCAGCGGGCTCCACTCGCGCGAGACGGAGGCCGGCGTGCTCGACAGGACGATTTCGACCCCCTCGAACGCCTCAGGCGCCAGCGGCCTGATCGGGTGGCTCTCGCCGCGGAATGTCGCGGTTTTCCCTGCGCTCCGCTCCGACGCCAGGAATCGGATCGAGGCGATCGGGAACTCGCGTTCTTCGAGTAACCGGATCATTCGCTCGCCCACGGCGCCACTGGCGCCGACCACCGCCACATGCCTCACGACCAGGCTCCCGATTAGCAAAAGTCCCTGGCAGAACCGGCCTCGCCGGAAATCTTCCCGCAACGCCAGCCGAAACACCGAGTCTACAATACTCGCTCTCAGCCGAAAACCCCCGTCGCCGCTGGGTGCGTCACGAGCTGGGCTCGCCGCCGGATAGTCAACTGTCATCGCACGGCGCCGTTCGCGTACAATAGGCTCGCGCGGGAGTCATCCGAAACAGAGCGGATCGCAGAAATGAAGACCTCGGGCGGTAGGGATGGGAGTTGATGCATTGAAAGTGCTCGTGATAGGCAAGGGGGGGCGGGAACACGCCCTGTGCTGGAAGCTCAAGCAATCCCCGCGGGTTACCG
This sequence comes from Planctomycetota bacterium, assembly GCA_021818605.1. Lineage (GTDB taxonomy): Bacteria > Planctomycetota > Planctomycetia > Isosphaerales > Isosphaeraceae > JAKAUH01. The sequence continues at coordinate 2,890 of JAKAUH010000015.1, read as the reverse complement.
CGGTCTACTGCGCGCCGGGCAACGCCGGCACGGCGCTCGAGGTCCAGAACGTCGCGATCGAGCAGTCGGACATCCGCGGCCTCACCCAGTTCGCCAGGAGAGAAGGAATCGGCCTGACCGTCGTTGGCCCGGAGGAGCCGCTGGTCAAGGGGATCGTCGACGCCTTCCAGCGCGAGGGGCTACGGATCTTCGGCCCGAGGCGTGAGGCCGCGGAGCTCGAGGGAAGTAAGGTCTTCTCCAAGGAGCTGATGCGCCAGGCCGGCATCCCGACGGCCGACTGCCGGATCTTCGTCTCGGCTCCCGATGCCGAACACTACGCGCTATCGCGCGAGGTCTCGCTGACCGTGCGCTCACGAGGCCGGTCGTCCATACGAAACACCCTCCACTGCCGCACGGCTGGCGAGGCGCTCGAGGCGATCGACCGCATCATGGACCCTCGCGAAATGCAGGGGCCCGGCGTCCAGGTCGAGATCGACGACCGCGGCCAGCGCCGGACGTTCAGCTCCGCCGCCGAGGCCCGCGACTTCGTCCTTGGCCGACCTGTCGGACTGGTCGTCAAGGCCGACGGACTGGCCGCCGGCAAGGGCGTGTACGTCTGCGACAACCTGCGCCAGGCGATCGAGGCGATCGACCAGATCATGGTCCGCCGCGTCTTCGGCCAGGCCGGCGACCGGATCATCATCGAGGAACGGCTCGACGGCCAGGAAACCAGCGTGCTGGCCATCACCGACGGCCGCACCATCGTACCGCTCGAATCGTGCCAGGATCACAAACGTGCCTTCGACCACGACGAGGGCCCCAACACCGGCGGCATGGGCGCGTTCTCACCCAACCCGATCATCACCCCCGCCTTGATGGAGCAGGTCGAGCGCGAGGTCCTCGTCCCGGCGGTCCACGCGCTGAAGCGTGCCCGCCGCCCATTTCGGGGCGTGCTCTACGCCGGGTTGATGCTGACCAATCAGGGCCCGAAGGTGCTGGAGTTCAACGTCCGCTTCGGCGATCCCGAGACCCAGGCGATCCTGATGCGGATGCGCTCGGATCTCCTCGACGTCCTCGAAGCAGCCGTAGACGAGCGGCTCGACCGCGTCACCATCACGTGGGACCGCCGCCCCGCGGTGACCGTCGTCATGGCGGCCGAGGGCTATCCCGGCCACTACGAGCACGACCGGCCAATCCAGAACCTCGAGGCCGTCGACCGAATGCCAGACGTCAAGGTTTTCCACGCAGGGACCACCCTCCGCGTCGAGCCCGGCCCCGGCCGCGAGGCACGGGTCGTCACCGACGGCGGCCGGGTGCTCAACGTCACCGCCCTGGGCGATACCCTCGAGAACGCCCGCGCCCGCGCCTACGAGGCCGCCGCTGCCATCAAGTTCCCCGGCGCCTGGTATCGTCGCGATATCGCCGGTCGCTCGGCCCGCGCCCGTTCTGGCCGTTGAGTCGCCGGCCGCTCCACCGCAACACCGCACCGACGTGCCGCGGCCACAGCGCACCGCGGCGGCTGTTCCCGCGATCCGCCATTCAACCGGCGCAGGAGACCTCGCCCTGCGACTGCTGGACCTTGTAGACGAGATTCTGGAGCTGGACACTCAGGTCCACCCCCACCAGGTTGACCCCAGGTGGTACCAGCAGCGACACGGGGGCAAAGTTGAGAATCCCACGAATGCCGCGGGCGACGAGCTGGTCGGCCACCCCCTGCGCCGCATCCGCGGGTACGGCGAGGATCGCCAGCCGGATGTCGTGCTGGGCGACGATCCGGCCCAGCGATTCGATCGGCTCAACGACCAGACCGTCGTGGTTGGCGCCGATCTTCGAACGGTCATTGTCGAAAAGCGCCACAATATGGAAGCCGCGGGTCCGGAAACCGCGGTACTTCAGGAGCGCTCGCCCCAGATTGCCCAGCCCGACCAGCACCAGCGGCCAGTCTCGGTCCACGCCGATAATGTGGCGCAAAACGCCGATCAGCTCGCCGATCCGGTAGCCGATGCCGGCGTGTCCGAATTGTCCAAAAAACGCCAGATCCTTGCGAACCTGTGCGTTCTTGATCGAGAGCGGATCACCAAGCTGGCTGCTGGAAACCGTTGTCAGCCCCTGACGCTGGTACGACTCGAGCTGCCGGAGATACAGGCTAACGCGGCCGACGACCGCCTTCGGGGCGATCTTACCTCCCGGCATGGGAGGCTGGGATGGTGACTCACTCAACAGCGCTTCTCCGCGGCGAAAGGTTCAGCCCAGGGAAGGACAAAAGGGGGTGGAGTCGCCACAGCACGGACCGTTCCATCGCAGCATGTGAATCTAACGATCGGGCAGGGAGGCGGTCAAGAGACGCAAAAGTCGGTCGTTCGAGCGCTCGTTCAGTCCGTCAGGAACCCGGCACCGATCCGCCAGGGTTGGGGCAGCCGGCCCCGGACGAGCGTGTCGTCTCCGATCGTCTGAACCTGGATGTCGCGTAGGCGGATTGCGTCGCTCATTCGCGCACGGCCGGCCCCCCGGATCGCTGTGCGGGAGTGATCGCCGCCTTCGAGGATCGGGGCGATGAAGACCTCGGCAGCGTCGACCTCTCCGGCATCGAGGAACGAGCCGAGGATCAGGCCGCCTCCCTCCATGAGGACGTTGGTCATGCCGCGACGTCCGAGCTCATCGAGAAGCCCTCTGACCGGCACGGAATCGTCGACCGGGAATGCCAGGACCTCGCAGCCGGCGGAGCGCAGGCGGTCGCGATCGGCGGCCGACGCGCGGGTGGTGACAGCGACGAGAACCGGCACCTCGCGCGCGGTACGAATGAGCATCCGGTCATCACCCAGCCGTCCGGCGGCGTCCAGCACGACCCGAACCGGACGGCGCGGTCCCGGAGGACGAGCGGTCAATTGCGGGTCGTCGGCCTCCGCGGTGC
>JAKAUH010000603.1 GCA_021818605.1 Planctomycetota bacterium | reverse complement strand
TGGTGAACTATCATATCAATCGAAACCGCATCGCCATGGAATCGCACATGAAATCGTGGAAGCTTAAGCATGGAAATCGGGGTGAGAAATTCGTTCCGCTGTAGAACTAATAAACCCCATGACCTTCGGGCGGAGGCGGTCGTCGTGTCCGCTCCGGAACTGCTTTAACTCGTCGCGCAAGGTTTCCTGCGCGGACGGATATCGCCCCGGCTGAAGCGGGTCGTCTCCGAACCGTTTCAGGTCCCTCGCAAAGCGATTGTCATGGGATCTCGGCCTCGTTCCCTGGCAATCCAGAGTAAGCGAGCCGTTCTGCTTTGACAGGGGCTGGCATCCAGCCGTGATTGGAGTGTCCAGGGAACTCGGCGCTGGCATCGCCGGCCGCGTCGTGCGATCCTCGGCGGATACGCCTGCTTGACCAAGATGCCGAAGGACTTCCGGGAGCGACCGCAGATGAAGGCCAGGAACCTGATCGTGTTGACCATCGCATTCGTTGTCCCATGGACGTCAGCGATAGCCCGGGAGGCACCGGGCGTCGGCCGGCTCGTGCTCGTGGCCGGCGGCGGGACCGAGGGCGGCCGCAACGGCAACGGCAACGGCAACGGCAACGGAGTTCTCGCCACCCGGGCGAAACTCAATGGCCCGTTCGGCGTGGCATTCGACGCGGCGGGGACGCTGTACTTCGTCGAGATGCCCGGCAACCGCGTCCGCAAGATCGGCGCCGACGGGATCGTGACTCCGGTCGCCGGGACGGGGCACAAGGGCTTCTCGGGCGACGGCGGGCCGGCGGTCTCGGCCGAGCTGGATGGACCGCATAGCCTGGCGGTCATGCGCAACGGCGATATCCTGATCGCCGACACCTGGAACAACCGGGTTCGCAAGGTGGATGCCCATACGGGCCGGATCACGACGATCATCGGCACCGGGCACAAGGGCTTCTCGGGCGATGGCGGACCGGCCGAACGCGCCGACTTCGGCGCGATCTACTGCCTGGCGCTCGACGAGGATGCCGGCACGCTCGATCTGGCCGACCTGGACAACGGCCGCATCCGCCGCGTCGACCTGAAAACCGGCACTGTCTCGACGATCGCGGGCAACGGCCGGAACGGCGTCCCGGCCGACGGCGCCGTCGCGAAGGACTCTCCGCTGGTCGACCCTCGCGCCGTGGCGGTCGACGGCCGCGGGAATGTTTATATCCTGGAGCGCAGCGGGCACGCGCTGCGGGTCGTCGATCGGTCGGGCAAGATCCGGACGCTCGCCGGCGACGGCAAGAAGGGGGACTCGGGCGATGGCGGCGATGCCCGCTCCGCGCGGCTGAACGGGCCGAAGCACCTGTGCGTCGATCCCGAGGGAAACGTTCTGATCGCCGACACCGAGAACCACCGGATCCGCGTCTATCGCCCGGCGGATGGCACCATCCGGACGATCGTCGGCATGGGCCACAAGGGCACGGGTGGTCTGGACGGCCCGGCCGACCACGCCGAGCTGGCCCAGCCGCACGGCGTGACGATCGGACCCGGGGGGATTCTGTATGTCTCGGACAGCAGCAACAACCGGATCCTCAAGATCGCGCCCTGAGGCCACGGAGTACAGGTCGCCGGCTCCCTGGTCCGTGGGCGTCGCCTTGGCATCGAGGTAAAGCTCGATCGTGGGAAAGACCGAGAGCCCGACGACATGAGGACCAACATTGACACCCGCCGAGGCCGAGACGTCGGACTGGAACTCGCCGGAGACGTCAGAGAGAACTGGAACTCGACTCGGACGCACCCCCGGAAGGAAGCAAGGAGCCGTACGAGTTCTTGGGGAAGTTGTCGAAAGCTAGGTCGCCCGCCGAGGCATTCACAGCGACGGAGTCGGACCCGGCGGGCGCCCGACCCCCGATTGCCAGCATCGCGATCGAAACCAGAGTCAGGAAGGTGGCCATTCTGCGCGGAGACATTGATGTTTCCTCTGAAAGACCTGCTCGACGACGTTGTCCAGCGAGGGACAGCCCGGCTGCCGGAGACACGACCGAAACGGGCATCGATGTTGATCTCATCCGGAAGGTCTCGATCGTAACATGGATATCCATATGCGATCTCAGGACAGGACGTGGTGGCGGCGGTCAGACCACGCATCAGGGTCCAGTCTCCGGGCGCACCACAGGACCGCTGCGCCGTGCGCGGATCTGGCGGAGGAGGAGTTTCACGCAGAGACGCAGAGAAAGCAGAGAAGACGATCTCGGTCTTCATCTCTGGGCTCTCCGTGTCTTTGTGGTTGGTCATCTTTGATGAATTGCCGCCCGGCCGCGCCGGGCTTCCCCGCGAGATCCGGACTCGGATCCGTCCGGTTTTCTCTGCGTCTCTGCTCGCATTGCGTCTCTGCGTGAAATCCGGCTTTCTCGGCGTCATCGGTCAAGTCTCATCGCGAAGCCGGAGAATGCGGCCATGCCGCGTCAGGCGGCGCGCTTCTGCTGGATTCCGTCGGCTGGGAAACGAGGACAGAGGTTGGGAAAAGTCAACACGGGGATTTCCTGGTCTCTATTTAAATGGCATTTTTCGCTGGAGACTCCCGACCGTGCATCTCGACCCCTTCCTTGCTCGCCTGGAGGACCGGGCTGGTCCTTTGGGGCCCTTTCGCTCGTTCGAGGACTACCAGGGCGCCTGGGAGTCCTGGGTGGCCGGTGCCCGGCCCGAGTGGGCCGACCGGCTCCTGGATCTCCTGGTCGCCCCGGGCCCGCCCTCGGCCGCTCCTGAGGACTGGCGCCAGGCCATCGAGGAATGCCTGCACCGCTCTGCCCGCGCTGACGTGGACGCCTTCCTGAGGAGGACGGCCCCCGCTCTGAAGGATTCCCGCACACGTCCGACCGTGGTGAACGTGCTGGCGAGCTTGCGAGACCCCCGTGCCCTGCCCCTCCTCGGCTCGCTGCTGGGTGACAGGGACCTGGGTGACGAGGATCTCGCCGGCCTGGCGTTTGCCCTTGGGGAGATCGGCGGGCCGAGGGCCGAGGACCTGCTGAGGCGACTCGGCGAGAGGGCCCCGGCCACCGGGAAACTCCGGGCCGAGATCGATGCGGCGCGGGCGCTGGCTTCTCTCCCCGCGGCCGGTCGCCTTGAACGCCTGGGCGAGCCCTACGCTCCCCCTGGAGACCGGTGAAGTGAAGTGTCTCGCCTTCAGACGATCATTGGTGTCAATGGCGTCCGGCGGGATTCGGAGTCGGCAGGATTCGGAGTTCGTTCCCATTCGAGCCGGCGGGCGACCTCGGAGCCGGCTGGCGGGTTCCGCGGCGGGGCGGCGGGGGCATGCCGGGCGCCGGCGTTGACCGTACCCGGCCGCTCATCATAGAATCCCTTGCGTCGCCTGGACTTATCCGGAAACCCGGCAGCGCCGGCGGGTCGCGATCACGCGATGGCCATCACCTACTACAAGCGATTCCGCATGGAGATCGACCTGGATCGGGCGGACACGACCCCCGTGCTCCCCCGGCCATTCGAGTGGGTGCCCTGGGACGAGACGTTGCTCGAGCAACATGCCGAGGTCAAGTTCCGGAGCTTCATCGGCGAG
>JAKAUH010000985.1 GCA_021818605.1 Planctomycetota bacterium | reverse complement strand
CCGTTTCACGCGTCGGCGGTGCGGGTCTCTCCCTGGATCGCGGGCCTCTCGGGTGATGAGCCGGCGCCGGGGATGTCCTTCCAGCCGGTCCCCGTGGCGGGCGGTGCGGCCGGCGGGATGACGCCGATCGTCACGCCGCTGGCGGCTTCGGGCTTCAGCCCGCGCGCGCTGGCCATGCTCGGCGAACGACTCCGGCCGATCGGCATGGCGCCGATGGCGGGCGGCGCCGCGCCCGATCGGATCATCAAGGCGGAGGGCGATCGACCGCTCGCCCCCGGCTCGCCTCTGAGCATCGGGCTGGTGCTGGGCGACTTCGACCTCTCGGGCATCGGGACGGTGACGCACGTCGAGGGGGATCGCGTGTATGGCTTCGGGCACCCGATGATGAGCCTGGGCGCCTGCGAGCTGCCGATGATGACCGGTTATATCCACACGGTTTATCCCCGAGCCAGCGTCAGCATGAAGATGGGCTCGCCGCTGAAGGTGGTCGGCGTGATCGACACCGACGTCAGCACCAGCGTCGCCGGTCGGCTCGGCCCCGGTCCGGACATGCTGCCGATGACGGTGCACGTGAAGACCGGGCGATATGCCGATGCCCGCACCTACCGGGTGCGGATCGTCCGCGAGCCGACTCTGATGCCGACCCTGATCATGTCGGTGCTCACCAACGCCATCGATACCGAGGGAAACCTTCCCGACGAATTGACGGCGAAGCTGGGCGCGACGATCCGGATCAAGGGGTTCGACCCGATCACGCTGAGCGATACCTTCAGCTCCGATCTCTATACCGGCCAGATGGGGGCCTCGGCACTCTTCAATCCGCTGGCCTCGATCGCGAACATCCTGGCGCGCAACTCGATCCAGTCGGTGCGGGTCGAGTCGATCGAGTGCGACGTCCAGATCGAGCCGGGCCGGCGGGTGGCGTCGATCGAGTCGGCGCGGCTGCTCTCGGATCGGATTGAGCCTGGACACGTGCTGAAGGGTTACGTCACCTTGAAGCCGCACAAGGGCGAGCGCGAGATCGTCGAGATCGCGCTGCCGATCCCCGACGACTTCCCCGATGGCCCGTGCGAGGTGACATTCTGCGACGCCATCACGAGCGTACGGCGGACCGTTCGCAACGACCCCGCCCTGCTCGAGCCGCATGATGTCGCCGGCCTCGTCCAGGCGCTTAGAATCCAGACGGATCCCCGGCGGACGGCCGTGTACATGCACATCCAGGCGCCCGACCGCGGGCTATCGGTCAAGGGGCAGCCGCTGCCCAACCTGCCTGGGAGCGTCCGCGCGGTCTTCGCCACCCGTCGCGAGGTCCCGGCAACCCCGATCCGCTCCGACCTGGTCCGGTCGACCACGACTCCCTGGGTCATCGAGGGGAGCCAGTCGCTCCGGTTCACGGTGGTCAAGGACGCCGGGCTGACGTTATCGTTGTATCGGTGAGCCGCCGCGGTACGCGATCGCGCCGGGGGAATCCTCCGGAAACCAGGCCGAACGGCCCGGCTCGACCCGATGACAACGAGGAATGCCATGCTCCATTGCGGGTCAAACCGGCGGGTCGGTCCGTCGTGCGTCTCCGGCCGGGTCTCGACGTTTCTCATGGTCCTTCTGGTGATCGCGGGTCCGCTCGCGGGACCTGCGACAGCCAAGGTCGAGACCTGGCGGCAGGAGGGCCCGTCGGCCTTCGCCAGGGCCCACAAGGAAGGCGTCGTCATTTCCGACAACGGCCGCGTCCGGCTGGGCCACTCCGTCGCGCCCGTTGGCAAGCTGGAGGCAGCTCGGGTGTGGGACCTCGCCCGCACCGCCGACGGCTCGATCCTCGCGGCCACTGGCGATTCGGGCCGGGTCTACCGCCGTGGCCCGAAGCAAGACGCCGCCTGGTCGGTCGCCTACGACGCGAGCGATTCCCAGGTGCTCTCGCTCGTGGCCTGCCCCGACGGAACGCTCGTCGCCGGCACCGGGCCGACAGGCCAGGTCGTCAATGTCTCGGACCCGCACCATCCGGCCTCGCGGCCGGACCCGAAGGTCCAGTACATCTGGGACCTGGCAGCCGACAGCGCGGGAAACGTCTACGCTGCGACCGGGCCGAACGGCCAGCTCTGGAAGCGCTCGCGCGAGGGGCGCTGGAGCCTGGTCTACGACAGCCGATCCACCCACCTGCTCTGCGTGGCGGTCGGTCTCGATGGTCAGATTTACGCCGGCAGCGATGGCGAGGGTCTCATCTATCGGATCGCGCGCGACGGCAAGGCGAGCGTCCTCTTCGATGCGCCGCAGTCAGACATCCGCTCGCTCCTTGTCCTGCCGGACGGCACGCTCTACGCTGGTACGGCCGCGGAGACGGGCCCTTCTCCCGGCTCGAGGAGCTAGCTGTTCCTCTCGGGCCGCGATCCCATGCGGGGCTTTGAGCAGAGCTCGCCCGACCTCGCCTCGGCGGGCGCCCGAAGGGCTTCTCCGTCACCTGGCGCGACTTCGCTGGCCCAGAAGACTCCGATGCCCAGGACATCGCCGAACCGCTCGCGGTCGACCCCGGGCGGATCGGCCAGGCCCCGGCCGGTGACACCGGGCGACAACGCCGTGTACCGCATCGATACCGACGGCATCCCGCGCGAGGTGCTGCGGGTCAAGGCCCTGGTTCACAGCCTGGCGCACGCGGACGACCGGATCTGGGTGGGAACGGGTCCCGAGGGGCAGCTCTACGAGATTCGCGAGCACGGCGAGGAGACCGCGCCGATCGCCCGGCTTGACAGTGGGCAGGTCCTCTCATTGCTGGCTGAGCCGGGCGGTGGGATCTTGATCGGCACGGGCGACCCTGGCGGTGTGCTGCGGCTCTCAGGCGAGTATGCGAAGTCCGGTCTGCTGGTGTCCGAGGTTCACGACACGCGGCTCATCAGCCGCTTCGGCACGCTGAGCTGGCGTGCGAACCAGCCGCCCGGGACTTCGATCGCGGTTCAGGCGCGCAGCGGCAACGTCGCCGACCCGGACGAGACCTGGTCGGACTGGTCGCGCGAGCAGACCGACCCCGCCTCGGCCCGGGTCGATGCGCCGGCGGGCCGCTTCGTGCAGTTCCGGGTGAAGCTGACCACGACCGACCCGCGCGTCACGCCCGAGCTGCGGTCGGTGGCGCTGAGCTACCGCACCGCCAACCTCTCACCCGAGATCGCCAAGGTCGATGTGCCCGACCTCAGCGCGGCCGACGGCACGGTCCGCCAGACGCGCCTCAACCTCCGCTGGGAAGCGACCGACCCCAATGAGGACGACCTGGAGTTCCGGGTGCTCGTCCGTCGCGATGGCTGGCCCGACTGGATCCCGCTCAATGAGCAGCCGCTGACCGAGAAGAACCACGCCTGGGATACCCTGGCATTTCCGTCGGGCCTCTATCGGGTCAAGGTCGCCGCCAGCGATCGGCCGTCGAACAACCCGCAGGATGCCCTGAGCCGCGAGCGCGAGAGCGTTCCCTTCCTGGTTGACCACGACCCGCCACGGGTTCGGATCGAGGCGAAAGGCTGCGAGGTCGCCGTCTCCCTGGTCGACGACCTGACCCGCATC
>JAKAUH010000512.1 GCA_021818605.1 Planctomycetota bacterium | reverse complement strand
GCCGCGAAGACCGCTCAGGACCCGGCGCTCCTGGCCGCGGCCACAACGCTGAAATCGGCAAGTACCCCCGAGGCCGCCGCGAAGGCCGCCGAGGCCCTGAGTCAGCAGGCGAAGAAGGCCGTCGAGTTGGTGCAGGCCGTCGCCACCTCCGGCGAGCGGGTGTCCTCAGCCCGCCGCGATCTGGCCCGACTCGCCGCGGCCCGCGCCGACGCGCCGGGCTCGGCCGCCAGGGCCCGGCTCGTCGCCCGCGCCGCGGCACTCGCCGTCCCGACCGCCCGCGACGCGATCGCCCGCGCCGATGCCGAGAAGGCTGCCGCCGACAGGGCCCTGGCCGACGCCCGCGGCAAGGTCCCCACGCTGACCGCCCAGATCGCGGCCGCGAAGAAGGAACGTGACGGGGCCAATGCCGCGAAGGCCGCCGCCGACAAGGCGCTCGCCGACCGCCGCGGCCCGCTCGACGCCGCCACCGCGAAGGTCAAGGCCCTCCAGGCCGAGGCCGACGCCCTGGCCGTCGAGAAGAAGCGATCCGACGCCGGCCGCGGCGGGCTGGCGTCGGCGGCCAGGTCAGGACATTGAAGATTGAGCCGCCGACCCGACCGGTCGTATGATGATCGATACTGGCGCAGTCCTTTCCGCTGGCACGTCATGAGAGCCGTCTCCGAGTCGAGGAAGTCGCCATGCCCATCCACGACTGGTCGCGCGTCTTCGACGGGGCGTTTCACGCCTTCCACCACAGTTGGATCACGTTCATCCAGGAGTCCCTGAACAACGGCATCCTTCCGCCAGATTACTACGCCATGGCCGAACAGGTCGCCAGACCGACCGTACCGGACATCTTGACCCTTCAGACGCGCAATGGACCTGAGAATGGAGGAATTGAGACGCCCGTCACAGGTGCGACCGCCGTGGCCATTGCGCCGCCGCGAGTGAGCAGCCGGGGTCGTGCCGAGATTGAACCGTTCACTCGCCGCCAGCGAAGCGTCGTCATCCGACATGCGAGCGACGACCGCATTGTCGCCCTTATCGAGATCCTTTCCGCGGGGAACAAGTCGAGTAACGGCGAGATTCAGGCGTTCCTGTCGAAGGCCCTGGAGATCCTCGCACGCGGCTATCACCTCCTCCTGATCGATCTCCACCCAAGGACAGGCCGCGATCCGGAGGGGATCCACCCCGTCCTCTGGGCTGAAGTCAGCGGGCCGGCACCATCGATCCCGTCCGACAAGCCGTTGACCCTCGCCGCCTACGATGCGGGGCCCCCGGTCGACTTCTACGTCGAACCCGTCGCCGTGGGCGACACTCTGATCGACATGCCGCTGTTCCTGGCACCCGGCTGGTACGTCTCCGTACCCCTCGAGGCCACCTATCAATCCGCCTATCGCGGCGTCCCGCGCCGGTTCCGCGAGGTCCTCGACGCCGGGGGCTGACTTCCACGTCCAACCGAATCAAACCCCTCACGCCGTCTCGATTCCCGCCGCGCCGGCGAGGCCGAACTCGCCGATTGCGTTCTCCTTCAACACATGCTTGCGAATCTTGCCGGTCACCGTCCGGGGCAACGCGGCGACGATCATGATGTACTGGGGGATCTTGAAGTGAGCAATCTGGCCGCGGCAATACTCGCGCAGCTCGTCCGCGGTGACGGTCGCGCCCGCCCTGGGGACGACCCACGCCGCGACAACCTCGCCGTACTTCGCGTCCGGCAGCCCCGCGACCGCGACCTCGGCGACGGACGGATGATGATGCAGGAACTCCTCGACCTCCGGCGGGTAGATGTTCTCACCTCCTCGGATGATCAGATCCTTGCTCCGGCCGACGATCCGGTAGTTGCCGTCCGGGCGGCGGCGGGCCAGGTCGCCGGTGTGCAGCCAGCCCTCGACATCGATCGCCCGCGCGGTCGCCTCCGGATTGTTGTAGTAGCCGGTCATCACGCAGTGGCCCTTCACACAGAGCTCGCCAGCCTCGTCGGTGCCCAGCTCGCGCCCGGTGGCCGGGTCGACCAGCTTGACCTCCAGGCCGGGGATCGGCCGCCCGACGGTGCCCACGCGGACCTCGATCGGGTCGTCCACCGAGGTAAAGGTGATGATCGGCGAGGCCTCCGTCTGCCCGTAGCCGATGCAGATCTCGCCGATGTTCATCAGCCGGACGACCTTCTCCATCAGCGGCAACGGGCAGGGTGCGCCCGACATGATCCCCGTGCGCAGGCTCGTCAGATCGAAGCGGGCGAACTCGGGATGCTCGAGTTGCGCGACGAACATCGTCGGCACGCCGTAGACCGAAGTGCAGCGCTCGGCGTCGATCGCCGCCAGCGTCGCCCTCGCGTCGAACGACGGAGCCGGCACCACGACCGTCGCGCCGTAGACGGCGCAAACAAGTGTTCCCAGCACGCAGCCGAAGCAGTGGTAAAAAGGCACCGGCACGCACACGCGGTCCTCGGCCGTGTACCGCAGCCGGCCGCCGGTGTGGAACGCGTTGAGCAACACGTTGCGGTGTGTCAGCATCGCGCCCTTGGGCAACCCGGTCGTGCCCGAGGTGAACTGGATATTGTGCACATCGGTCGGCCGGATGTTCGACGCGCGGGCCGACGTCGCGAATACGGCCGACTCGTCGCCGGCCTCGAGCTCGGCCCAGCTCGACCAGCCCGGTCCGGGGCGATCGCCCAGCGCGATCAATCGCCTCAGCCGAGGGAACCGCTCGCTCGACCAGTCGCGCGAGCCGGCCGCGGCGACCTCGGGGACGAGCGATTGCACCATCTCGACGAAGTTCGACCCCTTGAACGGCGAGCCGACGACGAGCGTGGCGACGTCGGCCAGCGTCAAGGCGTCGGCCAGCTCGTGCAGGCGATATGCCGGGTTGACGTTCACCAGCACCGCGCCGATCCGTCCAGCGGCGAACTGGGTGACAACCCACTCGGGCACGTTCATCGACCAGATGCCGACGTGCTCGCCGGCCGCCACGCCCAGGCCCACCAGCGCCGAGGCCACGCGCTCGACGCGATGCGCCAGCTCGCTCCAGGTCCATCGCAGCCCCAGCCCGGGAAAGACGAGCGCATCGCGGTCGGGGTGCGCGGCAGCCGTGCGCGCCAGCACGCGGCCGACCGTCTCTTCCATCACCCAGGGGATCGGGCCCGCGGACTTCGGGTCCATCGTGGACACTCCCTCGCTCGCAGCATGCGGATTGGACCAGCCCCGAACGATCAACCCAGGCTCGATTTCACGAGCCCGCTGATGCCTTCCGATCGGTCCGGGAGGGCGAGGCTCGTGCCGAACCGCGGGGGAAGGCCTGGACGGAGCCTCGCCCTCCCAGGAACCCGGCTGCATCAGCGGTTTCGTGCATCCTCACGAGAAGGAAGTGCGGTCGGCCGCATGATGAGCAGGATCCTCATCCCTTTCCCTTTTCGTGGGATTTCGTGTTTTTCGTGGTTCCTTCCGTCAATAATCCCGGATCCCTCAGCGCATCGGCGGCGAGACCCAGCGCGGCGGCCGCTTCTCGCCGAACGCGGCGATCCCCTCCTGCGCCTCGTCGCTGGAGCGAATCACCGCGCTGA
>JAKAUH010000805.1 GCA_021818605.1 Planctomycetota bacterium | reverse complement strand
TGGACCTTGTCGGGGAAATAGCCCGAGCTATAGACGTACAGTTCGCTGAAGGTGTAGAGATGCGAGAGGCCGGTGTTCATCACGACGAAGCCGCCCATGGACAGGCCGGCAAGCGCCCGGTTCTCGCGGCCGGGCCGGGCGCGGTAGTGGGCCTCGACGTAGGGGATGATGTCCTTGAGGTACTCCTTCGTGACGGCGTCGTCCTCGCCGGGCTTCGGTGGGTCGCCCGAGACGATGCCGCTGGTGTTGGGCATCACGGCGATCATCGGCGTGGCCTTGCCCGCGGCGATCAGGTTATCCAGGATGAACTGGGCGTGGCCGCCGTTGCGAGATCCGGCGTTCGTCCACTGCGAATCGTTGCCGCCTCCGCCGTGGTTGAGGTAGAGCACCGGATACCGGGCGTCCGCATTCTTCTCGTAACCCGGTGGCAGATATACGTGCATGCGCTTCTCCTTGCCGGCGTGATTCTTGTAGGTCGCCTGCTCGACCTTGCCGTGCGGGACGTCGGCCCTGGCGTAGAACGAGGTATCCCTGGCCTCGGCCAGCGCCGGCAGGATCGGGATCGGGACCGGTCCGGGTTTTGGCCTGTTGAAGCCGGGCGGCCGGCCTCCTCGCGGCCCGCTCCTGGGGCTCGGGGCGGTCCGCTCGCCGGGCGGTTGCGCCGCCGCCTCCGGTACGATGGTCCATGTCGACAGGAGCAGGACGGCTGTTCCCCACGACGCGAATGTCGATCGACGTCTCACGGATGGTTCCTCCTTCAGGATTTTTCCGCCACGGTTCGAACGGCCGGGGTGGGGATTGGATGTGAAAACCCATCGCCGATGTCCGGTCGATGGCCCCATTTCTCCGGACGGAGACCGGATCGTACTCACGCCGCCGCCGGGACGCCAGCCCTGCGAGATCACGCCGCGCCGCTGGCAAAAATCCGCGCGGGCGGCTGTAACGTCGGGCGACATTTCCCGAAGCAGTTACGAAAGGGGGAAGCGAGGATCTCCCACCGGGACGACATCGCCCGACCCGTGGCCGGCATGGTGCCGCATGGCGCTGTCGCGCCGGGCGGGCTGCTCGATATTGCGCCGGTAGGACAGCCGGACCTACTTGAGATTCCTTCTCGCCGGTGTCATAAGTGACTGTTCCGGTCGTCCGGGAAAAGAACCTTCGGGAAAGACTCCGAAATCAAAGCGAGGTGTCCCCGTGGAAAGAGGTAACCTGTCGCGGCGTGGATTCCTGCAGCGGTCTCTGGGTGCGCTGGCCGTTGCGGGGTTGCCGGACTGGTATGCCCGGCAGCTCCTCGCGGCTCAGGAGGAAGGCGCGGCCCGGAAGACCTCGGCCAACGATCGCCTCGTCATGGGCATCGTCGGGATCGGCAGTCCCCAGAGCCGCAGCCTGGGGGTCGTGAACGAATCGCGCCCATCGGTGAAGGCGGGACAGTTGACCTTCACGCTCGGCTGCGACGTGGCGGCCGCCCATCGCAAACGGGCCACCGAGGTGATGCGCAAGAGAGGGTTCAAGGACTTCGAGGCCGGCACGAAGGACTTCCGCGACCTCGTCCACAACAAGTCGCTCGATTGCCTGCTCATCGCCACGCCGGACCACTGGCATGCCCAGGTGGCCATCGAGGCACTCAAGGCCGGCAAGGATGTCTACTGCGAGAAGCCGCTGACTCTGACCGTCGCGGAGTCGCTGGCGGTCCAGAAAGCGGTCAAGGACACCGGCCGCATCCTGCAAACCGGCAGCCAGCAGCGAACGTCCTTCCGCGGAATGTTCCGCCTCGCGGTGGAGCTTGTCCGCGCCGGCCGCATCGGCAAGATCAGGACCATCGAATGCCGGATCGACGGCAATCCAACCAGCGGCCCGATCCCCGAGGCACCTGTTCCCGATGGCCTGGACTGGGACTTCTGGCTCGGACCGACCGCGCGGGTGCCTTATCGCAAGAAGGACAAGCACACGAATGGATTCTATGAGTTCCGATGGTGGTATGATTACTCCGGCGGCAAGATGACCGACTGGGGCGCTCACCACCTGGACATCGCGCAGTGGGCGCTGGATAAGGACGGCAGCGGGCCCGTGGCGGTGGAGGTGCTCAAGGCGACCGAGCCTTACAAGGGCGGCGACGGCTACAACTGCCACCCGAGCTTCCAGGTCCAGTACACCTACGACAACGGCACGAAGGTCATCGCCATGAGCGGCGGTGGCACCGATCCCGGCAAGCTCGTCGACAAGAATGGAAAGGTGCCAAAGCGCCGCGACGGCAAGGAGATCGCCATCGGTCCCAACAGCAATGGCGTGCTCTTCCGGGGAGAGAACGGCACGATCTTCGTCAGCCGCGGCTCGCTCGTCGCCAGCGACGCCAGGATCCTCGCGGATCCGCTCAAGGAAGATCCGAAACTCTACGACGGCCGGCCGACCAACCAGATGCAGAACTTCGTCGATTGCGTCAGAAGCCGCAAGCAGCCGATTTGCAACGCCGTGGTCGGCGGCGGGTCGGTGATCGTTTGCCACATCGGCGTGATCGCCCTGCGGACCGGCAAGAAGCTGAAGTGGGACAACGTCGCGCATCAATTCGACGACGCCGAGGCCAACCGGATGCTGTCCAGGCCGCGGCGCGACCCCTGGCAACTCACGGTATAGGCGGCCGGCTCCCGGCTTACGCGGCGGTCGGTGGTGCGAGCCGGGAATGCAGGGATTTCGGGCGACTTCGCTCAGCACGGCCCGCCGGACACGGTCCCCCGAGGTATTCATCCGGGAAGAATCCTTGGGGATGAGGCTCAGGCGGCCGTTCGATCGGCTCTCGGTGGGTGATTCCGAGTCCAGGAGTACAGTTATGAAGAATCTGTCAATCGCTCTCCTATGGCTGCCCCTGCTGGCCGGCGAGCCCGCGCTGGCGCAGGGCACGCCGGCTCAGAAAGCGCCGGACCAGACCGCCCCCGCGGCCGTGGTGGAGGATTTCAAGCCGGCGCCCTCGAATCAGGGCGGTAAGGAATATCCTCAGGTCAACTCCGAGCGTCGCGCCCGATTCCGAATTGTCGCACCGCAGGCCCAGAGCGTGCGGGTGAGCCTGTTTCGTGGCACACCCCTGACGAAGGGCGAGGACGGCGCCTGGACCATCACCACCCGGCCGCTGGACGAAGGTTTTCATTACTACACCATCAACATCGACGGCGCCGATGTTCCGGACCCCGGCAGCATGTTCTTCTACGGCGCGGGCCGCTGGGGCAGCGCCATCGAGATTCCGGCCCACGATGCGGACTTCTACGCCCTCAAGAACGTCCCGCACGGGCAGTTGCGCGAGAATCTGTACTTCTCCAAAAGCACCAACAAGATGCGCCGCTGCTTCGTTTACACGCCGCCGGATTATGACAAAGATACGAGTGTCCGCTATCCGGTCCTGTATCTGCAGCACGGCGCGGGCGAGGATGAGACCGGGTGGGGAAGCCAGGGGCATGCGAACCTGATCATGGACAACCTGATTGCCGCGGGTAAGATCAGGCCGTTCCTCATCGTGATGGACAACGGCGGCGGTATGGGCCGTGGCGGGCCTCGCCGC
>JAKAUH010000254.1 GCA_021818605.1 Planctomycetota bacterium | reverse complement strand
GCCGGATGTGCGAGGTCGAGGTCGGCAGCAAGGACCCCAGGACCGGCGAGATCAAGATGGTCCCCAAGCTCGTCCCGGCCTGCCAGACCCCGGCCCAGGACGGCACGGTCATCGTCACCGACAGCCCCAAGGTCAAGGAGAATCAGCGGATGGTCATGGAGTACCTCCTCATTCACCATCCCCTCGATTGCCCCGTCTGCGACCAGGCCGGCGAGTGCAGCCTGCAAGACTTTAGCCTCGATTACGGCCAGGCCAGCCACCGCTACGTCGAGCAGCGGCTGGTTAACCCGCGCAAGGACGTCTCGGACAAGATCCAACTGAACCAGGACCGGTGCATCATGTGCACCCGCTGCGTCCGGTTCACCCGCGAGATCACCCGGACGGCCGAGTTGGGGGCCATCCGCCGGGCCAACCGCGCTGAGATTGATATCTTCCCCGGCCGGCCGGTCGATAACCCCCTGGCCGGCAACGTGGTCGACCTCTGCCCGGTCGGCGCCTTGCTCGACAAGAAGTTCCTCCACAAGCAGCGCGTCTGGTACCTAAGCCGCCACGATGCGGTCTGCGTCCGCTGCTCGACCGGCTGCAACGTCTACGCCGAGGAGAACCGCGGGCGGATCTGGCGATTCCGGCCCCGGTTCAACCCTCGAGTCAACGACTACTGGATCTGCGACGAGGGCCGATATAGCTACGAGGCGGCAAACGACCCCAACCTGCTGGACGCCATGTATGTCCGCCAGGGAGGAGACCATCAGGCCGTGCCGGTCGATCGGGCCATCCGGGCCGCGGGGCGGGAGTTAGAGCGGATCGCCCGGGACGGTGGGATCATCATGGGCCTGCTGTCGCCGTTCCTGACCTGCGAGGAGGCCTACCTGATGGCCTCGTACCTCAAGGGCCTGAATCCCGCCAACGTGCTGGCATTGGGCCCGACCCCGGCCCGGGGCGAGGATCTCACTTTCACCCCCGATCTGGTGACCGGCCGGGGCGGCGGCAACACCAGCTTCCTCGAGCCGCGGCCGTTCACCATCCATGCCGAGAAGTGCCCGAACCGCCGCGGGGTCGAGGTGATCCTGTCGCACTTCCAGGGCGAGGTCATCGACTACGCCCCTGCGTCGGAGCGGATCGCCGCAGGGGCGTATCAGGGGCTGTATGTCAGCTCGGGCGCGCTGGATCCCTGGATCGACGAATCCGGGGCCCAGGCCCTCCGCTCCCAGGTCGGGTTCCTCGTGGTCCAGGATATGCGACCGACCCCGCTGGCCGACCTGGCCGACATCGTCCTGGCCGGGGCGACGTTCGCCGAGAAGGCCGGATGCTACGTCAACGCCGATGGCCGACTCCAGTATGCCGAGGCGGTGCTGCCGCCCCGGGACGGCAGCCTGCCCGACCTCGATCTCTTCGCGATCCTGCTGGGGCGCAGAAGCGGACCGATCTCCTCGCGGGACGTCCTCGCCGAGCTGGCCGAGACCGTCCCGGCTTTCGCCGCTGCCCGTGGGGGGCGGATCTCCGAGTTCGGTGTCCTGCTCTCCGGGCATGAGGAGAGTCGCCCGGCACGGCGTTTCCTCGACCATTGGCTGGGGTTCGGCCAGACCCGGGCCGGTCGCGCGATCGAGGCGGAGCGGACGTATCAACCAGGAGTCTCGTGAGAACATGGATACCATCGCGACCTCACAGATTGAGAAGCTCGCACGTGACCTGCAGCACCGGTTCGGCGGGCGGATCCGCGACCTCCGGCTGCTGGTTCGGGGGTCCGGCCTCGTCCTGCTCGGGCAGGCCGATACCCACCATGCCAAGCAGCTCGTCCAGCACGCTGTCATGGAAGAGATTGGCCTTCCTCTCCTGGCAAACGAGATCGAAGTGATCTGCCGAGCCTGATGGCCTCACGTCAGTAGACCGGATTAGGGTTGTTCTGAAATTGCGGTCGTGTACACTACCTGGGGCATCTGGAGGCTTTTCGATGATCCGGTAAGCGACGCTCCGACTGACCCCCACGATCTTCCCCGCCTTGACCGGCCTGACTCTCGAAGGAGTTCGAGCGGCTCGCCCTGGAATTCGAGGCGGCCCAGGCCCGGGCCCGTGCCGCCTCGACTCACACCAAGAAGGGCTCGCCCCGCCGCCGCGCCCCGGGCGCCGGCGCCCCGCCGTCTCTCGACCCGACCGATCGGCTGTTGATGACCCTCGTCTGGCTGCGGATCTATCCCTCGGGCCGTCCGTACCGGAACCGTCGAGCGTCGTCCTGGCTGTTGATGACCCTCGTCTGGCTGCGGATCTATCCCACCTACGAGGTACTCGGCTGGCTCTTCGACCTGGAGAAGTCCAACGCCTGGGAGAACGTCCAGGACGTCCTGGCGGTGCTTGCCACCCTGGCCGACTTCCCGTTCGAGCGGCCCGCCGCCAACCGCCCCAAGCTCGCCACCCCGGCCGCGGTCTTCGCCGCGCTCCCGGAGGTCAAGATCGTCATCGACGGCAAGGAGCAGCCGTTCCGACACCCCCAGGGCTGGGACAAGCAGAAGCCGTTCTACTCCAGGAAGAAGAAGCGGCATACGGTCAAGAACCAGATCATCTGCACGCCGGACGGACGGATCGGCGGGGTCTCCGACACGGCGCCGGGCTCGACCCACGACCTGACGCTCAAGCACGGGGACGGCGCGCTGGATCGGCTGGATGAGGGGAGTCGGCGATGGCGCACAAGACCTACACCGGAGGAGCGAAGGGCCGCCCCGGTACGCCGCTGGTGGTGCCGGCGAAGGCGACACGGGGCCGCCCGCTGACAGAGGAGCAGAAGGGGGCGAACGGGGAGATTCAGCGGGTATCGGGCGGTGATCGAGCATGTGACGACCCCACAGTACCGATTCCAGTTGCTCAAGCAGGTCTTCCGCGGCGCGTTCGAGCGGTATATTGGGGTGATCCGGGTGGTGGCCTGCTTGGTCGACCGGCGGATCGCGACGGTGCCCCTGAAGACCTATGTAGTGAACTGATCCCCATGGGGGTCAGGTGGAACAGAGACGACTGTCGACTATTCCAGAACAACCCTAGCAACCCACGGCCCCGGTTCGCCCGAGGGCTAAACCCATGGCGCCCCTCGCGAGAGGAGGACTCCGACGATGGCACAGCAGGATTCACCAGGCAGCGAACCCCTGCGGATGAGCGCCGGGGCGTTCCGTGCTCGGCAAGAAGCCGGCGAAGCCGCCGTCATCCTGGACGTCCGCGGCCCGAAGGACTGGGACCGTAGCGACGCGAAGATCTCGGGCGCCCTGCGGGCCTGTCCCGAGATCCGGATCGATCCGCACTGGCCCCGGGATCGCCTGATCCTGGCCTACTGAACCTGACCGCAGGAAGCATCCAGCGCCCGTGTGGCGCTCCAACTCCGCAAACAGGGCTTCACGGAAGCTCACGCCCTGCTCGGCGGCTTCGATGCCTGGCGATCGTCCGGCTATCCGGTCGAGCCCAAGGGAGCCTAGTCCGAAAACCCTCAGTTGAATGCCAATGATGCAGCCATATCGCTCTCGTTCGCTACTTTGCCCCGTTTCACGCCACACGCTTCGCCACCAGCGGCCGAC
>JAKAUH010000960.1 GCA_021818605.1 Planctomycetota bacterium | reverse complement strand
CGTGGCATTCGTGGTGGGTTTCCGTCCCTCGGCGCTCCTTCTCAGGGCTTCGCCTCAACTCTCCGTGACCTGCGAATCACTCCGGCAAGTCGCCTGGAGTGAAGGTGCAATCCTGGACAGAAGTTGCGCCCGCCGAACATGTTCACCGCAGTGGTCAGGACACCCGCGTCCAACACTCCGACACCTCGCACAATTTACCGGCGGGCCAATCGGCGACCGTCTCGCCGCCTGCTGGGTCTGAAATAGGAGCGCCATGACATGACCGAATCCAGAACCCCGGGCGTCGGCGATGCCGCCCCCGACTTCGAGTTGCCGTCCGCCTCGGGCGCGACGATTCGGCTCTCGGATTTTCGGGGCAAGTCGGACGTGGTGCTGTTCTTCTACCCGAAGGACAACACGCCGGGTTGCACGGTCGAGGCGTGCACGTTCCGGGACAGCCACGAGGCGTTTCGCGAGGCCGGCGCCGCGGTGATCGGCATCAGCGCCGACTCGGCCGATTCGCACCGACGGTTCGCCGAACGGTACGGCCTGCCCTTTTTGCTCGTGGCCGACACCGACGGTGCGGTCCGGGTGCGGTACGGCGTCCCGCGGACGCTCGGCCTGCTCCCCGGCCGGGTCACCTACCTGATCGACCGCGACGGGATCATCCGCCACGTCTTCTCGTCGCAGTTCCAGCCCCGGCGTCACGTCGCCGAGGCGCTCGAGGTTCTCAAGACCCTGAGGCGCCGGGATCCCTGAATTTGCAGGGTGGGCATCGCCCACCGAGTGGAAGCGTTGACCGGTGGGCGATGCCCACCCCACGCGACATTCCACCCTCCCGAGGCAGGCGCTCACGCGCGGCCGACCACCAGCCGGACGACCTGCCGGACCCAGCGCCCGTGCTTCTTCTCGCCGGGCACGATCACCTGGAGTGGCCCGTCGCGGTGGGACAGCGGCCGGCCGTCGCGACGGTCGGCGAGGATCACCGTCCGGTCGGCGAAGCCGGGGTCGAGTTCTGCCAGGGCGAAAACGACCCGGTAGTCGTCGGACGCCTCGACGACCAGGTACAGTGAGAGTGCTTTCCGCCCCTTGAGAGCGTCTCCGGTCGGGGCTCCGGCGCGTGCGAGCAAGTCGTGCAGCGGGACGCCCTGATACTCGGATTCGACCCCGTCATGCGCCTTCGCCCGAACGGTCTTGCGCGGCAGCGCGGCGAGTTCTTCCGCGGAGAACGTCAGGGTTTTGATGCCCTCGCCCCGGATCTCCAGCCGTGCGGGTGCGGGCGGCGCCCCGCCGGCGGGTTTCCGGGTGTCGCCCGAGGAAGTCTCGCCGGCTTGCACCGGGGCCGGGCTCCGTGGAGAACCGACGACGATCAACAGGGTAGCCAGGACGCCGCACCAAAGCCGACAGAGTAATCGTCCAGGTTGGTTCATCGGAATCCGGCTCCGGGAGAAAACTGGTAGATCGCTACGCGAGGAGACCTGGCTCCCCTTCTGCCCCTCACGGGGCCGAGGACTCGATCTGGTGACGCACGATGATCCCTTCCTCGAGATAGATGATCGTCTGCGCGATGTCGGTCGCGTGATCGGAGGCGCGCTCGAGGTTGCGCGCGGTGCCGAGCAACTGGAGCCAGGCCCTGAGTCGCCCGGGATCCTGCCCGAGTTCCCGCTTCAGCGACTTGCGGAGGGTGCGAAAGCGGCCATCGATCGCTCGTCCCGACTCGATGAGCGTGCGGGCCCGTCGGGCATCGCGTGCGGCGAGAGCGTCGTAGCTCGAGCGCACCTGGACGAGCACCTCGCGCGCGCGCGCCTTGAGGTCGTCGGGGACGGCGACGCCGTCCGACTTGCGGGCGAGCTTGCGTGCCCGGCGTGCGATCCGCGCGGCGAGGTCGGCAACCCGCTCCCAGTCCCGGCTGACCTTCAGCATCGTGGCCAGCCGGCGCAGGTCCGAGGCGACCGGTTCGTACAGCGCCAGGATTCGCAGGCATTCCTGCTCGATCCGGACCTCCTCGCGGTCCGACTCCTGCTCGGCCTGCTTGACCTCGGGAATCACGTCGATCCGGCCTTCGCAGATCGCTTCGACCCCCTTGGCCAGCGAGTCGACCACGCTTCGCGACATCGCGAGGAAGTCCGCCCAGAGGATTTCCTGTTCCCTGATGGCGTGGCGGACGATCATCGGCGCTTGCCGGGAGGACGCGGCGCCCGCCCCGGAGTCGCTCGGGGTTTCCATGGTGGTCCTGCTCCGTCCCGCGGCGACTGGGACGCTCTGACGACTCGGGGACAGTCATCTCGAAGACGCGAAGCCAGACCCCATTTCGTCAGAGCGTATAACTCGAGTACGTCCGGATCCTGGCCAGATACGCGGCCGGATTCCGCCGACTGGCATGGAATTCATTGTCGATCTCGATCCGCGCGGATTCAAGACATGGCCTCCCGCGCCTTTCTTGCGGGAATTGACAGTCGAACGGCCCTTGCCCTACCATCGAGCCGCGTCGCGGGCACGCCGTTCTGGTCTGGCCCGGCCACTCATGCGGGAGCCTAGGGCGCTGTGGGATCTGAGATCTCGGGGGTAAGCATGTCGGCGGGAGAGGATCGGGCCGGCATGATGACGCCGGGCGCGGCGATGAGATCGCCGGGCCCGCTCGCCTCGGCCGCGATGGCCGGCGGCCGGACACTTCGCGTGGGCCTGGTTTTCGACATGGATGGCTGCCACGCGCCGACGGGCGTCGGCCGCCACGCGATGGCGCAGCTCGATCGCCTTTCGCGCCGGCCCGGCGTCGAGTTGACGGTCATGACTGGCCGGATGAAGCATCCCGACGGCCTGGCGTTCTGGGAATCGCTGGAGCGCCCGAGGCGCCGCGAGCTGCCGCTGCGGACCCGCGACCTGCTCCGATGGTGGCGCGTCAAGCCGTGGCCGCCGATCGAGTGGTGGTCTGGTCCGCTTGACTGGGTATATTGCCCGGCCGAGTTCTTCGTCCCGACCCGCGCGGCTCAGCGAGCCGTCACCAGCCATGACGTGCTCCAGCTTCTGCGCTACGATACGCCGAAGCGTCGCGAGCAGATGGGCTGGATCTTCGAACATGCCGACCTCGTGCTCTCGGTCTCGCGGTTCAACACCGAGCGGCTTATCGAGGCCTTTCCATCCTGCCGAGGACGGGTGGTCTACGTGCCCAACGCGGCGGACGACCTGTTCTTCGAGCCGGCCCCGCCGCATGAGCGTGCCCGGGTCCACGACGAGCTGGGCCTGCCGCCGGGAATCCCGTACCTGCTGTCGGTGGCGAACTTCCAGCAGAGGAAGAACCTGCCGCGCCTGATCCGCGCGGTGGCGCGTCTCTCGGAGGTGGCCCAGGGCGACCTGGCGCTCGTGATCATCGGCGCCGGCGACGAGGACGAAGCCCGACCGCTCCGTGAGGCGGCTGCCGCGGCCGGGCGCCGCGCGATCATCCGGCTGCCGGGTTACCGACAGGGCCGGGCCCTGCGCGCCGCCTATGCCGAGGCGACGGCCCTGGTCTTCCCCTCGCTCTGCGAGAGCTTCGGCATCCCGGTCGTCGAGGCGATGGCGCACGGAACGCCCGCGGCGCT
>JAKAUH010000516.1 GCA_021818605.1 Planctomycetota bacterium | reverse complement strand
CAACCACGCGGTCGCCCAGCGGCGGGCACAGCCGGGCAATGACGCCCAGCAGCCGGAACGGCCAGACCAGACGCCGCAGCACCGAGATCCGCCGCCGCGGCCGGTCGAGCAGGCCAGCCACGCGACGCGCGGGCTCCCGGACGTCCGCCGTCATCCATGGCGCCGCGTTGTCGAGGATCGGATCCGTGGGGCGTCCGTCGGGGACCATGGATTTGATCGCATCCATGAACTCGGTCCGGATCGGCCCCGGCTCGACCAGGCAGACCCGCACGCCCGTCCCGGTCAGCTCCCGCCGCAGCGCATCATTCCAGTAAGCCAGACCGGCCTTGGTCGCTCCATACGCACCGAGGGCCGAGTTCGCCACGCATGTGATCGCCGAGCCGATGTTGATGATCTGCCCTTGCCGCTCGATCAGCGACGGCAGGCAGTGCCGCGCCAGCAACAGCGGCGCGGTGAGATTGACGGCAACCTGCCGCGCGACGAGCGCGGGATCGGCGTCGGCGAACTGGGTCGGCAGGCCCAGCCCGGCGTTGTTGATCAGGACGTCCACCCCGCCGAACCGATCGGACACCTCGCGGGCGAGTCGGCCGGGTCCATCGGGATCGGCCAGGTCGACCGCGACCGTCGCGGCAACGACCGTCGGGTCGATCGTCCGCAGCTCCTCGGCCAGCTCCTCGAGCCGGTCCAGCCGGCGCGCGGCCAGAACGACGGCCGACGCCCTTCGCCCGCGCGCCAGCTCGCGTGCCAGCGCCGCGCCCAGCCCGGCCGAGGCACCTGTGATCAGGACGACCGGCCGCGCGGCCGATTGCGGAGGCTCGGTGGCCTCGACCATGGATTTACGACTCCTCGATGGCCTCGGGCTGGGTCTCGTCCGCGTCGACCGCGGCGTCCCAGCGGGTCTCGTCGCACGGCTCGGGACCGTGGTCGTCACCCCACCGCGGGGCCAGCGCGTTGACGATGCCGAGCTGGTCGCAGATCCGCGCCACGACGAAGTCCACCAGGTCTTCCAGCCGGTGCGGCCGATGATACCAGCCGGGCATGGCGGGCAGGACCACCGCTCCGGCCTGCGTGACCCGTACCATGTTCTCCAGGTGGATCAGGCTCAGCGGCGTCTCGCGCGGCACCAGGATCAGCCTGCGGCGCTCCTTGAGGTGGACGTCAGCGGCGCGGGTGATCAGGTTCGTGGTAATCCCGGCGGCGATCGACGACAGCGTACTCATGCTGCACGGTGCGATCACCATGCCGCTGGTGCGGAACGACCCGCTGGCGATCCCCGCCGAGAAGTCGCCGTGATGGTGATACACCAGCCGGCCGGGTCCGCGGACACCAAGCGGTCCCGGGTCGAAGGCGGCAAGGTCGACCTCGAGCCCCAGCTCCTCGTGAATTACCTGGGCGGCGCCGGGGCTCATGGTCAGGTGAACGGTGCGACCCGATCGGATGAGGACCTTCAGCAGCCGCACCGCGTAGACGGACCCGCTCGCGCCGGTGACGGCGAGCACCAGGTCATCGGCCCTCGGCGATCCGACGCCGGTCGCGGTCATGGGTCCGGCCTCGCGGCGGTCGTGGACGTGGACGTGGACGTGGACGTGGCGTCGGCGGAGGAGGCGGCCGGGAATGGACCGGCCGCGGGCTTGGTGCCGACGTACAGCGTGGCGATGCCGCCTGTCAGGGGATACTGCTTCAGCTCAACCAGTCCCCGCGCGGCGAGAAGGTCGAGCATCGCCTGTCCGTCGGGGAATTCCAGCACACTGCGGGGCAGGTATTCGTAGGCCGCATCGTCATTGGGCGAGAGCGCCTGACCGATGCGGGGCAGGATGTGCCGGAAGAACGTCAGATACAGGCGGCCCAACAGCCGCCCGCGGGGGCGGGAGAACTCGAGGATGGCGACCTTACCGCCGGGCTTCGTCACGCGGACCAGCTCGTCGACGCCCTGAACGGTATTGCTCACGTTCCGCAGGCCGAACGCGACGCTGACCACGCCGAATGTGTCGTCGGGAGCCGGCAGGAACCGGGCGTCCCCTTCGACGAGGGTGACGCGGCCGGCGGCGCCCGCCTTGTGGACCTTGTCGCGGCCGATTTCGAGCATCTCGCGGCAGAAGTCGGTGCCGACGATCGGCGAGGCGCCGCGGGCGGCACGGTCATAGGCGAGAGCCAGATCGGCCGTGCCGGTGCAGCAATCGAGCACGGGGACTCCTGGCTCGGGCGGGACGGTCCGGGTGGTGAAGGTCCGCCAGGACCTGTCGATATTCAGGCTCAACAGGTGGTTGAGCAGGTCATACCGTCGTGCGATCGAGGCGAACATGCGCTGGACGCGACGGTCGGACTTATCGACGCCGGCGCCGGCGCCGGTGGAAGGTGGACGGCTTTCGGTGGGGACTTGCCCGTCCATCGTGCCGGTGTCCTGGGATTCAGGGAAACTCGAGACGTTCATGGCGCTCCGAAGGGGCCAATGCAACGATTCTGTCCGCACATTGCAAGAGTCGCGGCCCGCCCAGGGGTGCCAGGCCAGCGAGACTCGACACGGTCATTGTGGCCAGGGCGCCGGGCCATCGGCAAGGCGGCGCGGCGGTAGGAGCGCCGACCCGCCAAGGCCCGACCTCGAGACCTCGCTTGCCCGAGGGTGGCATGTTGCCCGCCGGAGATCGTCGTGGTAGACTTCCTTCAACGTGGATGCCGACCGGCAGGTCTCGCGGGCCTGGCCCGACACCCGAAGGCGGTCATGTGCGGGCGTAATTCAGTGGTAGAATGCCAGCTTCCCAAGCTGGACGTCAGGGGTTCGAATCCCCTCGCCCGCTCTCTTAAGTCCCGAAATAGCAGAGATTTGCGACTCGGCCCATCTGTGACGATCGGGCCGTCACAATTCTGTGACGATCGCTGTGACGATTCGGTCGGCTACAAGCCGCCGCTTTGGGCTCTCGGCTTCTGGGCCATGAGGCCGGTCCTGACGAGGCCGTACAGCGAGCGATAGTGCCTGGCCGTAACTCGCTTGCCCGGTGCCCGTGGGACGATGGATTTACGGCTCCCGCTCCCCGACCTCATCCTGCCGATCCCAGGCTCTCGATCCAGCGGCATCCCGAGGGCCTACGCCGCCCACTCCCCCACTCATCGCCCCCACCCCCATCCAGTCGCCAACCAACCCAACTCCCCCAGCGGCAAAAATGGCCCGCCCTATGGGTCCCCAAAGACCTCGGTGCCGACGCCTTGAAGGAGTTCATCGAGGGGGCAGGCCGCATCGTCGTGGTGGGCGAGGACTGGAGAATCTCTAAAAAGGACAGAATCTCTAAAAAGGACAGGCATCTCTCGACCTACGATTGCGGGCATGGCTGCTAGGCGGCGTGGGTGTTTCGGCGGCGGGCGGGCGGTAATATGCCTGTCCTTTTGAGTCGGCGGTAATATGCCTGTCCTTTTGAGTCGGCGGTAATATGCCTGTCCTTTTGAGTCTTTGTCCTTTTGAGCCTTCTTACGATTGCGGACATGGCTGCTAGGCGGCGTGGGTGTTTCGGCGGCGGGCGGGCGGTAATATGCCTGTCCTTTTGAGTCCTTTTTGAGTCCTTTTGAGTC
>JAKAUH010000968.1 GCA_021818605.1 Planctomycetota bacterium | reverse complement strand
GCCGTTGCGGGGCGGTATCCCTGCGCGCGGGGACGGAGCCATGGCCAGGCGATCCAACCACTACGAGGCGGCCTTCGAGGGGTTCATCCGCTCGCTGCGCGTGCCGTGCGTGGCGATCGACGAGGCGAAGCGCGCGATCTTCGGCGAGGAGGGCCTGAAGAACCCGGATTTCCTGCTGTATCCTCAATTCAGCACCAACCTGGTGGTCGAGGTGAAGGGAAAGAAGGGGAAGGACTCGCGCGGGCTGCGTGCCTGGGAGAACTGGGTGACGACCGACGACCTCGAGGCGCTGGTGCGGTGGCAGGCGATGTTCGGGCCGGGGTTCCGGGCGGTGCTGGCGTTTGCCTACGCCGAGCCGATCCAGCCGTTCCCGCTGCCGCGGGACAACGGCGCGTACGAGTTCCGGGGACGTGAGTACCGCTTCTGGGCGGTTGGCCTGGACGACTACATCGCGCACCTGCGTTCCCGGGGCCCGGCGTGGAAGGCGGTCGCCATGGCCCGCCGGGCGTTTCGCCGCCGCGTCCGTCCGCTGCGCGAGTGGCTCCCGATGACGACCGAAAGCCCCCGAAGACCGTTGACCCTCAAGGAACGCGAACGATGATTGACATGCTCCGGCGCTCGGTCCGACGGACCGCGCCCATCCTGCTGGCGCTCGGGCTGTTCCTGTCCCCGGCCGCGACATCCACGACCCGCGCTCAGGAAGAATTCGACGTGAACGGTGCGTCGAAGTCCAAGGGCGACCCGGTGCCGTACTACCTCGGCGCGGGGCTGCTGTCGATGCTGGTGATGTTTGTCGTCGCCAAGTCCGCGCGACGGTGAGGCCGGCTGGGGCGGCCCGAGGACCGGACGCGGAGGCTCCTGGCGTGGTAGGACCGCACACGATCGACTGGGAAGCCGTCCGGATCGCCGAGTTTCCCGTCGCCCGCCGCTGGGCCTTCTTCGACCACGCCGCAGTTGCCCCCCTGCCCCGCCGCTCCGGCGACGCCCTTCGCGCCTGGACGGCTCGCCAGGAGGAGGACGGCGTCGTCGCCTGGCCTGACAATGACCGACGCGTCGAGGAGATCCGCGACCGGGTTGCCAAATTGATCCAGGCCCATCGCGACGAGATCGCGTTCGTCAACAGCACGACGCACGGCATCAGCCTGATCGCCGAGGGCTTCCCCTGGCACGAGGGGGACACGATCGTCACGGCGGCCGACGAGTACCCGTCGAACCTGTTCCCGTGGATGAACCTGGCGGGCCGGGGCGTCGCCGTCCGGCAGGTGCCCACCCGCGACGGGCGGATCGGGATCGACGACCTGGCCGCCGCGATCGACGAATCCACGCGGCTGCTGGCGATCAGCCACGTCGAGTTCGCCACCGGCTTCCGCAACGACCTGGATGCGCTGGGCGAGCTCTGCCGTGCTCGGGGCATCGCGTTCTTCGTCGACGCGATCCAGGGCCTCGGCCCGCACCGGATCGACGTGAGCCGAACGCCGATCGACTTCCTGGCCGCCGACGGGCACAAGTGGCTGCTCGGACCCGAGGGCGCGGGGATCCTGTATGTCCGCCGCGAGTGGATCGACCGGCTGCGGACGATCGGCGTCGGCTGGCATAGCGTCGTGGGTTCGTACAACGCGGCCGTCCCCGAGCTTCGTCTCAGGCCCGACGCCCGGCGGTGGGAGGGCGGCTCGTACAACCTCGCGGGCATCGTCACTCTGGGCGCCAGCATCGAGTTGTTGCTCGAGTGGGGTCTTGATGCCGTGTCGAGTCGGATCCTCGACCGCGCCGAGGCCGTGCGCGAGCTGGCCGCCTCCGCCGGCTGGACGATCCACGGCTCAAATCGGCCCGAGGACCGCTCGGCGATCGTCGTGCTCGAGCGGTCCGGCGTGGATCCGGCCGCGGCGGCCGCAGCGCTGCGCCGGGATCACGGCATCGTCGCCGCCTGCCGGCGAGGACGGATCCGCATCAGCCCGCACGTCTATAACGACGACTCGGACCTGGAGCGGCTGCGGGTGGGCCTTTCCGCCGTCTGATTCTTCTGTCCTTTGCTCTTGGTGCTCCGGCCTTTCCGCCGTTCTTCAGGCAGGGGAGTGAGGAACGGCCTGGCCCCAGGAGCAAGGAGCAAAGAACAAAGAACAAAGAACAAAAGGAGGAAAAAGGGAAAACTGATGCAAGATGCAACGAGGGACCCTTACCGCAAGGCGGTCTTCACGGGGACGTTCGACCCGATCACGCTGGGGCACCTCGACGTGATCCGCCGCGGGCGGCTGCTGTTCGACCACCTCGTCGTCGGGATCGGCGTCAATCCCAACAAGCAGTCGCTGTTCAGCGTGCAGGAGCGAGTGGAGATGGCCCGCCGCGTCACGGGCGAGTTCCCGAACGTCTCGGTGGAGGCCTTCGAGGCGCTGACCGTGCAATACGTCCGGCGGATCGGCGCGCGCGTGATTCTCCGCGGGCTGCGGACGCTGTCGGACATGGAATACGAGTTCGGCATGACGCTGACGAACCACCGGCTGGATCCGACGATCGAGACCGTGTTCCTGATGGCCGACGCCGAGTACTCACATGTCTCCAGCTCGTTGATCAAGCAGGTCGCGCGCTATGGCGGTCCGGAGGGGTTGAAGCGATTCGTCCCCGAGGAGCTGGTCGCGTCCATCCTGGCCAAGGCCGCCTCAGCGGCCGAGGACGGGCGCGGAGAGTCGCGGGCTGCCGATTAGCGCGTGCCTGCGCCGGGATGAAGACAACGGCTCTCGCCTCTTGACTTCCTGGCCCTATCACCCCGGCAAGGAAGATCCTCAAGTCGGTCAGGCTCTCAGCCTGACAGTGAAGGCGTGTCAGGCTGAGAGCCTGACCGACTTTTCTGCCGGCGTAATAACCCGTTGCCTCCATTCCCTAGCGCTGCCGCGCGCCTCCGGGCGGCTCGGAGCGGTCGAACTGCCAGGCGCGGGGGAGGAACAGGTCGCGCGACCACTGGCGGAGGCCCAGGCCGCGATGGCGGAGCGCCTGGTGCAGGCCCTGGAGGGCCTTCCACGAGCGGTCGAAGCTCGAGTAGCTGAGCCAGCCGGTGAAGCGGTCATTTTCGACGTGCGAGCGCGAGTTGATCACCCGGGTGCCGATGATCGTCGCGTCGAAGACCTCAGCCAGAACGTCCAGAGTCTCGGCGCGATCGGGAATCTCGGTGCCGGGCGGCAGAGCGGCCGCGTCGGGCCAGTTCAGGTTCAGGCTGCAGCTCAGGAACCGCTCGTTCTCGGGGACACTCTGGCCCAGCCAGAGGTAGCTCGCGTCGTCCCAGAGGTAGCGGACGCACAGGTGCTCGACGGCGATGATGTGCGCGGGGGCGACATCCTTGTCGTGGATGCCGGGATGGACAGTCTCGGTGCTCGGCTGCTTGCGTGGGCGCAAGGTCGGCGGCGGTGCGTCGGGCGTGGCGGCAAAGTGTGCGGCGCGGGCGACGCGGGCCGAGCAGAGGAGCTCATAGGACTGGCTGAGGATGCGGAAGATCCAGTCCTCGCCGCCGGCGTCGGGGTGGAAGCGCTTGGCCTTCTGGCGGTAGGCGTCGCGGATCTGCTCGAGGCTGGCGTCGCCGGTGACGCCCAGGACCTTAAGCGGGTCGATCTCGAAGCTGAAATGGGACACGACCACCCTCCTTCGGGCGGGCCCGTCGCCCACCGGTTTACCGCGCGACCGATTTCGGCGCCGGATCGATCGATTGGCGGAATGATTGAGAGTTCAGTTCCGTGGCGCTTGCCGGCCGTTGGACAGCCGGCTTCGCAGATAGGAGGCTCGCGCGACGTTCCGCTCCTCGGCGCCCAGTTCCGTGCCGCGGAGCTTCTGGAGGAAAAAGGGCTGGGTCTGGAGAAAGAGTTCGTTGACCGTGGCGATCGACAGGTCGTCGATGAGGCTCAGGTAGATGCCCATCCGGACGCTCGACAACAGAAGCATCGTTTCTTCGCTGGTGATGGTCTGGGCCGTTTTGAGAACGCCGTAGGCGCGGCTGACCTGGTCGTGGAGGTGCTGCCGGCGCTCGTTGAGCAGGGTCTGGCGGGCGGCACGTTCGTACTGGAGCACCTGGGGCACGACGTCGGTGAGGATCTTGATCAGCTCGGGCTCGGCCTTGCCGAGGGTCTGCTGGTTGGAGATCTGGTAGAAGTCGCCGGAGGCCTGGCTTCCCTCGCCGTAGAGGCCGCGGACGGCCAGATTGATCTTCTGGAGGGCGCGGAAGACCTTGTCGATTTGCTTGGTCTGGACCAGGCCGGGGAGGTGGAGCATCACGCCGACGCGAATGCCGGTGCCGACGTTGGTCGGGCAGGCGGTCAGGTAGCCGAGCTGCGGGCTGAAGGCGTAGGCCAGATGCTCCTCGAGACGATCGTCGAGCTGGTTGACGGCGTCCCAGACCTCGGGGAGCCGGAAGCCCGAGAGCATGAACTGGACGCGGAGGTGGTCCTCCTCGTTGACCATGATGGCGATGTTCTCGAGCGAGCTGATGGCGACGCCGCGGGGGCCCTCGCCGTCGGACAGCTCGCGGGAGATGATCTGGCGCTCGACGAGGAATTTGCGGTCGAGCAGGCCGAGGCCGTTGACGTCGATGTAAGTCAACTCGAGCCCGGCCTGGTCGATGGCCGAGCGGAAGTGGGCCTCGATCTCGGTCTTCTCGCCGCGATTGGCGCGATTGGAGAAGGGGAAATCGGCGAGGTTGCGCGCCAGCCGGATGCGGGAGCACATGACGATGTCGCTCTCGGGGCCGGTGCCGCGGAGCCACTCGCCGGAGGATTTGGTGAGGTCATCGAGAGTCATGTCTGGTGATCCTTGGGGCGGAGCTGGTCGCGCAGCCGCGCGGCTTCCTCGTAGTCTTCCCGGGCGATCGCCGCCCGGAGGCGGGTGCGCAGCCGCAGCCGGCGGCCGGCGTCCTCGCGGCGCCGCGCGGCCTTGCCCACGTGTCGGGTGGCACCGTGATAACGCTGGATCAGCGGGATCAGGCCGGCGGCGAAGACCCGATAATCCTGCGGGCAGCCGAGCCGCCCGCCGGCACGGAACTCCATGAACCGGATTCCGCAGTCAGGGCAGGCGCGCTCCGCCAGCTCGCCGACCAGCTCGCCCACGTGGGCCGTGATCAGGCTCTGGAGCACCGCGTCGAGCGCCAGGTCCGGCGGCGACTCGGGCAAGGAGAGCCCCGCCTTGCGAGCACAGTTCTGGCACAGGTGGAATTCGCGCCGCTGACCCTTGATCGGCTCGGTCAGGTGGATCGTGGCCTCCTTCTGACACCGCTGACACCTCATGGGGCCGCCCACCTGGGTAAGCCCGGCCGCTGAAACGGCCGGGAACGTCGCTCTGGACCGGACGAAGACGGGGCGTTCATCGACCCTGCTCTTGTTCGATGCCCCGGATCCGGTCCCTCAGCCGCGCCGCCGCCTCGTAGTCCTCTGCCGCCACGGCCCGCTTCAGTTCGTTGCGGAGCTGGATCAGGGTCGTCTGCTGCTGCGTGTTCCGCGGCGCCCGCCGCGGCACCTTCCCCGAGTGTCTCGTCTCGCCGTGGATGTTCTCGAGCAGGGGCATCAACTCGTCGCGAAACACCTCGTAATCGTACGGACAGCCCAGCCGTCCCGAGTTGCGGAACTCCAGGAACGTGATCTGGCAGACCGGGCACGCCTGCTTGTCCGCCGGCGACGGCTCGCGAGGAGACCCTGGGGCGTTGGTGACGATGAGGTTCTTGGCGATCTCGCTCATGGTGGGCGCCTCGAGTGCCTCCTCCGGAGGCGCCAGATGCTGCCGGGCATGCTCGTCGCAGAAGTGGTACTCGCGATGCTTCCCCTTCTCGACGATATCGGTGATATGAAATGTGGCTGGCTTCGCACATTTCTGGCATTTCATGGAGCGACTCCGCCGGTCTGATGCACGCCACCGGCGGACGCACGGGCGACTGTCCCCGCCTGGGGACGGGCCAGGAACGCACCGTTTGGGAGTGTCGCCGTAACTATCCGCTGAGGAGTGTGATCCCTTCGTATTCTAATTCGCCCGCCGGGGGTGTCAAGCAACCCGGCGCAGCCCAGGGAGCCCCCGATGGCCGGCCCGTCCCCGGCGCTCGGCCATCCGAGGCGACAGCCGGCTCCGCGTCGCGCGGGCACGCCCATGCCGCCTCGCTCGTTGCGACCGTTGCGGTCACAGGTATCCACCCAATCCAACCTGGGGCGAATCGTCGCGGATTCCTGTTGCCTGGATTGGTGGAATCTCCAATCATGCATCGGGTAGATCGCGGCGCAAGGGCGGCCGGCCCTGGGCGGCTCGGCCGGGTTGGGGCCGCTCCGGCTCTTGTGGGCTGGCCCTCCGGCTGGTAATGTACATGCATTGCATTTGACGCAGGAAAAGGGAAGACGGCCCGCCGATGAATCGCTACCGACCGTCGTACGACGAATTCGCCCGCCGCCTGGATTCCTCGGTGTCGTGCGTGCCCGTCTTCCGCCAGTTGACCGGCGACGGGCTGACGCCCGTGTCCGCATTCCGGCGGATCGAGCGCACGGCGCCCTCGTTTTTGTTCGAGAGCGTCATCGGCGGCGAGAAGGTCGGCCGGTTCAGCTTCGTGGGAACCGAGCCGTTCCTGACGTTCGAGGCGCGGCGGAGCGAGGTCCGGATCGGCGGGGCGGGATGCGGCGACGGGGAATCGCCGCGCACCTTCACGGCCGAGGACCCCTTCGACGAGCTGCGAAAGCTGCTGGATCGCTATCGCGCCGCGACGATGCCGGGCCTGCCCCGATTCGCCGGGGGTGCCGTTGGCTTCGCGGCGTATGACGCGGTGCGCTATACCGAAAAGCTGCCCAACGCGCCCCCGGACGACCGCCGGTTGCCCGACCTCTCGTTCGCGCTTTACGACCAGATGGTCCTGTTCGACCACATCCGCAAGACGATCCTGGTGGTGGCGCAGGCGCACGTCGGCGCGGGCGCGGACCCCGAGGCGGCCTATCGCGACGCCTGCCGCCGGATCGACGACCTGGTCGAGCGGCTGGCGGCGCCCGCCCCCGACCTGGGCGTCCGCGACATCGACACCGACGCGCCGGCCACGCTCGAATATCGCTCAAACTTCACCCGCGAGCGGTACGAGGAGGTCGTCCGCCACTGCCAGGAGTACATCAAGGCGGGCGATATCTTCCAGGTGGTGCCCAGCCAGCGGTTCCAGGTCGAGACCCGGGCGGAGCCGTTCGACATCTACCGGGTGCTCCGGGTCGTGAACCCCAGCCCGTTTTTGTTCTACCTGCCGTTCGGCGATTTTTCGCTGATCGGCAGCTCGCCCGAGATCCTGGTGCGGGTCGAGGACGGCGGGGTGACCATCCGCCCGCTGGCCGGGACGCGCCGCCGCGGCCGAACCGAGGAAGAAGACCGCGCGCTGGGCGAGGAGCTTCTGGCCGATCCCAAGGAACGCGCCGAGCACATCATGCTGGTGGACCTGGGCCGCAACGATGTCGGGCGCGTCGCCGAGTACGGCAGCGTGCAGCTCACCGACGTGATGAAGGTCGAGCGCTACTCGCATGTGATGCACATCACGTCGAATGTGAACGGCCGGCTGCGGGCCGACTGCTCGGCATTCGACGCTCTGCGCGCCGGGCTGCCGGCGGGAACGGTCTCGGGCGCGCCCAAGGTGCGGGCCATGCAGATCATCGACGAGGTCGAGCCCAGCCGAAGGGGGCCGTATGCCGGCGCCGTCGGCTACATTGATTTCACCGGCAACATGGATACCTGCATCGCGCTGCGGACGATCGTGATCCAGGGCCGGACGGCGTATGTCCAGGCCGGGGGCGGCGTGGTCCATGACAGCGTCCCGTCGGCCGAATACGAGGAGACGGTCAACAAGGCGCGCGGGCTCCTCAAGGCGATCGAGATCGCCGAGTCGCAGCTCGGCGAATGAACGAGAGTCAACCGGCCAGGCCGCGGGAGGCCCAGGCCCATCGGTCCCAGTCCCAACCCAAGGACGAGGAGTGCGATCGCGTGGATGACCGGACGCCGCCCGACGAGAGCGAGCCCCGCGACGCCCGGGACGATGCCAATGCCGATGCGGGCGCGGCCGCCGGCGCTCCGCAGACTGACCTGGGCGGTGCCGAAAAGCCGGGCGAGCTGATCCCGTTGAGCGTGCGAGGGATCTTCCGCGAGACCTGGTCGGTCTTCGCGAGCGCCTGGCCGGCGTGCCTGATGATTTACTGGGGCGCGACCGCGTTGTCCTGGCTGATCATCAATATTCTGACTCTGACGCTCGCGAGCCTCAATGAGCTGATCGCCGACCGGCAGGTCACGCCGTTTCTCGAGTTCCTTCGCTTCGTCGGGCTCGTCGTGATCCCCGCCTGGCTCTGGGTCGGCCAGAACCGCGCCTACCTCAAGCTGGCGCGCCGCGAGCCGGCCGCCTTCGACGACCTCTTCGGCGGCGGCCCCTGGCTACTGACGACCCTGCTGGCCCTGGGGATCGTCCTGGCATTCACCGGAATCCCGGCCCTGATCTCGTTCTTCACGGGCGAGCTGATGCTCGAGCGGCGCGGTGCCGTCTCGATGGTCGCGCTCATTCACAAGATCGCCGAGAATGAAATCGTTCCCCATACGCCTGAGTACCGGGCCCCGATCGCGGCATTTTATGCCGTCTTCCTGCTATCGTACCTCGTGTACCTCGCGGTGATGTCGCGGCTCGGCCAGTATCCCTTCCTGATCCTCGACCGGGACGCCGATGTCCTCGAGGCGCACCAGACCTCGCTTCGATGGACCCGCGGCCGGGCCGGGATGACGCTCAGCGTCTACCTGATTCAGTTCGCGATCCTCATCACCGCCGCGATGCCCACGGCGGTCAACCTGCTCTTCATCGCGCTGGCCGGCATGTCCTTCGTGCTGCCGCTGACCTGCCTGAGCTCGGCCGTGCTCTACCAGGCGCTGTCCAGCCGCGAGGCGGAGCCGGTCGAAGATGAGGAGTAAGACCCGCCCCGGGGAACTCCGGCGACTGAGGTCGCCGGTTGGTTTCTCGGAGAGTTGCCACGCCCCGGCGCTCAGGGGCTGGCGGGGGCCTCGGCGGCCAGCTTTTCCAGGAGCGCGATCACCTCGGGCGAGTCCCAGTCGGCGGGCCCGTCCTTGACGGCCGCGATCCGGCCGTCGGGCGCGATGATGAACGTCACGGGGACCCCCTCACTGTAGAAGGCACCCGGCACGCCCGTGGCGCGAAAGAAGCTCATCGACCAGGACCGGCCCTCGAGGAAAGTCCGCACGGCGTCGGACGACTCGTCGGTCGCAACGCAGACGAACGCGATCCGCTTGTCCTTGAGTCGGGGCTCCTCGGCCAGCCGGGCGATCGAGGGCATCTCGCGGAGGCAGGGCGGGCACCAGGTCGCCCAGATGTTGAGGAACACGGTCTTGCCGCGAAACAGCGCGAACGAGACCGGCCGGTCCTTCAGGTCCAGGAGCGTCCACGTATAGCTGGCCTGGCCGCCCCCGGAGCCATCGAGCTTCGGCGCGCGGGGCCTGGGCCCGAGCAGCGACATGTAGATCACCCAGAACGCGCTGAACGCGACCACGACCAGGAACCAGGTCCGGCGCGGGAGGCCGGCGGCGGGCTGCCGCCTCCGGATACTCCCGTCGTCCGATTTCGACTCGGTCATCGATCACTCGGCTCCCATCCGTTCCCTTCCAATCCGGTCCGTCTCGAATCAATCCCTCTCGCCGCGGGTCTCGGCGACGGGCGCCAGCAGGTTCTCGACCGGGGCGTAATCGTCGGTCAGGATGATGCCCCGCGACCGGTTCTCAACGACCGTCTTGAGGTCGTCGGCCTCGTAGGGCCTGGCTGTTGTCTGTTTGCCCGAGGGGGTGTAGTAGCGCGGGTCGTCCTTGCGAAGACCCAGCTCCTTCAGGTCCAGCGGCTTCATCGAAGCGACCACGACGAACGTCTCACGACGCCCGCTGCCGGGCGTGGCGGTGCCGAAGAGGTAGACGTTGTCCTTGCCGAAGGTGAGCTGGGCCGTGCGCGTCCAGGAGCCCACGAAGCCACCATAGTTCCTGGCCTTCTGCTTCCACTGCTCGCGGATCTGCGCCTTCCGGGCGTCGGACAGCGGCACGAACTTCTTGATCTCTTCCTGGACGCCCCGCTCCATCTCCTCGTCGGAGAGCTTCTCGCGTTCCGCCTTGACCCGCCACGTCTCCTCGATCTTCTCGCGCAGGTCGTCTTCCTGTTCCTGGATTTCCTCGTCGGCGCGCTCGGAGACCTGATCGTCGGCCAGGTAGACGTCGATGATGTTGATCATGTAGACGCCGTCGGGCGTGAGCATCTTCTTGATCTTCTCGTTGAACTCGCGGGTCGTGAGGTGCCAGGGGACCGAGAAGTCGTTGAAGGCGTCGCCGAAGATGAGGTCGTACTTCTTGTGATCCTGGTGCAGCTCGACAAACTGCCTCGCATCGCCCCAGTAGGTGACGATCTTGCCGGGATGCGACGCGGGATCCTTCGCCGGTTCGGGAATCGGATAGGCGATCTGGTGCAGGCTGTCCGACAGGCCGGTGCCCTTCTGGTTGGCACGAGTCACGGCCGGGTCAATCTCGGCCACGTCGACGCTCGTGCCCTTATAGGCATACAGCATGTGCCGCTGGAAGCAATACGCCCCGCCGCCGAGGAACAGGGTCGTCAGGTTCGACGATTCGACGGGCGGCAGGTACGGCGCGGGCCGCTTTCTGGCCGCGGAATCGAGCGCCTTGCCGAGATCCTTGACGTCGAAGATGCTCTTGAGGTCCTTGAAGGGCTCGGTCGGCAGCGGCGTCTGCTTGACGACCTGGGCCTTCGAACTCTCCGCGGCACCCGGCTTCTGCTGCCCTTCCGAGGGACTCGCCTGAGGCTGGTTCGCGCCGGACTCGGGCTTTCCAGGCTGCTCGTTCCCGTTGGCTGCGGGGTTCGGCGTCGATTTCTTCTCGGAAGTGGATTGCGAGGGGCCCGAAGAGGACGCAGGCGCCTTGGCCTTGCCTTCCTGCGGGGCCGGCGCGACGCTCCGCAATCCCGTCCCGCCCTTGGGAGCCGTGTCACCACTCTTCGCGGGTGGAGATGAGATTTCGGTCTTCGCGGGCGGAGGTGAGACCTCGGTCTTCGTGGGGGGAGACGAGGTTTCGGTTTTCGCGGGAGGCGTTGATGCCTCAGCTTTCGCGGGAGGCATCGATGTTGATGCCTCGGTCTTCGCGGGCGGAGGTGAGACCTCGGTCTTCGTGGGGGGATTCTCGGAGGGTTTCTCGGCCGGCTGTGCCTCGGCCTTCGGATTCGGCTCGTTTGTGGGGGCCGGTTCGCTCGGCGGCGGGGGCAACTCCGGGATAGCCTCAGGCGTCTTCTCGTCGGCGGCCGGCTTGAACTTCACCTTGCCGCCGGCCTTAGCCGCGCGGTAGGCGACCAGGGCATAGATGTGCTCGTAGTCGTAATCGAGCCGCTCGGGGTGATCGAGCATGAAATATCCATGGATCAGGTTGTCGAGCACCAGCGTGCGGCGCTGGAGTTCGCCACCGTTCTCGGGATCGTTCTCGATCTTGATGTAGTAGTAGTCGCTCTCATCCGCGTAGGCCATCTCCTCGGCCCGGGTGTTCAGGTCGCCCTCCGGCTCGCGGATGCCATAGCGCTCGCCCAGTTCGCGGAACGACTTCTCGTTGATCTCGGCCGGGAGGAAGCGGACGAACCTGGCGACGTTGCCGACCCACAGGGGCGGGACGAAGGCCAGGACGCACAGGCCCAGCGGAATCCCCGCCCAGACCGCGTGCACCAGGTCGCCCAGGAAGGTGGCCGACAGGGCCAGGACCGTCACCAGGACCAGGATGACGCCCTTGGTCCCCAGCAGGTCGATGAGGAAGAACCCGGTCAGGAATGTGCCGAGGATACTGCCGACCATGCCCCAGGCATAGACCTGGCCGATGGCCGTCCCGGTGGAATGGACGCGCCTGCGGCGGTCGACGGCCAGCTTGGCCACCACCGGGCTGACCGTGCCCATCGACAGCGCCGGCAGGAAGAAGACGAGCATCACCACGATCAGGATGCGGTAGGGCCAGGACAGCGGGATGTCGTACCCGCCCGGGAGCGTCATCGAGGTCCGCCGGGGGGCGGTCGCCAGCAGCGAATTATAGGGGATCCAGTCCGCCACACTGGGCAGGTACTTGAGCGCGAAGTCGTGCACTTTCTCCGGGGTCTCGAGAACGATGACCAGCAGGGTAAGGATCGAGGCCACCAGGAACAGCCAGCTCGCCTGGCGCTCGTTGCGGATGAAGTTGGCGATCTTGCCGCCGAGCCAGTTGCCCAGGCTCAGGCCCGCCAGCAGCACGGCGATGACGCTCGACCAGCCGTAGATGCTCGACCCCAGGTGCCGCGTGACCAGCCGGCCGGCGACCATCTCGAGCGCCATGAAGACCATGCTGGCCAGGAAGGCGAGCATGGCCAGGTCGGCCAGGCCGGTGCGGGTGTCGACTGGATTGAGGGCCGTGTCCTTCGTCGAGGTCGGCGCCAGGGGGATTCCGGGGTCCTCCGCCAGTTCGTCTGGATTTCGGCGGGCGGCGAACAGCCCGCCCACGCCGGCTCCGGCCACCAGCAGGGCCACCAGATACCCGGCGGCGACCAGGTAATTGACCCGGTAGAGTCCAACGGTCACCGCCTCGGGCCCGATCCGATCGACCACCGGGCCGATCGAGCCCAGCACCAGCAGGAGCGCCGCGACCAGCGCGGCCATCCGGGCGAACATCCCCGACATGAAGGCCGCGGCCAGCAGCGAGAGCCCCGCGGCCACCAGCAGCGTGATGGACGTCGTGCCGAACCAGACCTGAAGCGTGAATCCGCAGAGAAGCGTCCCGGCGATCGAGCCGACCGCGCCCCAGAAATAGACGTCGCCGATCGCGCTGCCCGCCCGTCGTGCCTGCTCCACGGCGATCTTGGCGACCACGGGCCCGATCATGCCCAGCACGGTCGCCGGCACGAGGAAGTCGATCAGGACCACCAGGATCGTCCGCAGCTCCCAGTTCATCTGATCCGGGCGAGGCAGGATCCGGCTGATCTCGGCATTCATCCAGAGCGCGACGAGCGTCAGGAACGCACCCAGGGCGAACAGCGGCCCGACGGCGCGCCTGGGGGCGACGCGGTCGCTCAGCCGCCCGCCCAGGACGTTCCCCAGGCAGATGCCGCCCAGGATGATCCCGATCACGCTGGTCCAGACCGTCAGCGATGAGCCGACGTGACGCGCGACCAGGCGGCTCGAGACCAGCTCGAGGATCATGATGCACAGGCTGCTGGTGAAGGCCAGGGCATACGGCATGAGTCGGACGAGAACTGGCATGGAGCAGACACCCCCCTGCGGCGGACCGGATGTGGTCGCGACCGAACCGAATCGCTTCGTCGAAAATCGACCGAAAGAAAGCCGGGTACAAAATATCCGACGAAAGGCGGTCGCCACAACGGGGCTGTCTCCGTGACGAGCGGCGGTTTTCTCGGCACCGGGACGTTGTGCCGCGGCCGATTCCTCGCACAATTAAGAGAGAGCTGGCACCCACTGGCAACCAACCTCCCACCCAGCGAACCCGCGAATCGGCCCGGCGATGATCCTTTGCGTCACCCTGAACCCCTGCCTGGATAAGACCCTGATTGTCCCTCCCTGGCGGCCCGGCGACCTGGTCCGCGGCACCGCGATCCGCGAGGTCGTCGGCGGCAAGGGGAACAACGTCGCCCGCGCGCTGACGCGACTCGGACGATCGGCACGGCCGGTCACGTTCCTCGGCGGAGCCGTCGGCACCGCGTGCGCGACACTCCTCCGCGGTGACGACCGCCTCGATCCGCTGGTCATCCCCAGCCAGGCGCCCACGCGGGTGATCCTGACCGTCCGCACCGGGGAAACCGCCGAGCAGTCCGCGTTCTTCGACCCGGATCCCGCCATCACGTCCGACGAGGCCGAGGAAATGCTCCGATCGGTGGGCGACGCCATGCGATCGGGAATCGAGGCGCTGACGCTCTCGGGCTCGAGCCCGTCGCCGGCCACTCACGACCTTTATTCCGAGCTGATCGCGATGGCGCAGGCGCGGCGGGTGCCGGTGTTCCTCGACACTTATGGTCCGGCGCTCGATGCCATCTGGGGGTTCTGGCCGACCGTGATCCAGCTCAACCGCCGCGAGGCGTCCGCGCATGCCCGCGTGCCGAGCCTCTCCGACGACGACGCGGCCGCCTTGCTGGACAACTGGCGCCGCCGCGGCGTCGCGTGCGCCGTCATCACCGATGGCCCCCGCCCGGCTGAGGTGCTTCTGGGCGGAAAACGCTACCGCGCCATCCCGCCGGCGGTCGAGGCCGTCAACCCGATCGGCTCGGGCGACTGCCTCCTCGCCGGGCTGGTCGACGGCTGGCTCGGCCGGCTCGCGCCCGAGGATCTGATCCGCCACGCCCTGGGATGCGCGGTGGCCAACGCCATGACCTGGGACGCCGGTGCCATCGACCAGGCCGAGGCGGCCCGATGGGCGGGGCGGGTTGAGGTCGAGGCGTCAGGGGGAGGGAATTGACCCCTCCCCCGCGGTCGAAAGTCCCAGGCCGTCCGGCAGGCTTCTGCCGGTCTCGCGATAGATCTCGACCACCGCGGCGAGTGCGTCCTGGACATTCTCCAGGGCTTCCTCCACCGAGTCCCCTTCCGTGATCAGCTCGGGGAGCAGCGGCGAGGTCACCGTGTAGCCGCCCTCGGCCTGCGATTCGAGGACCAGCGGAATCTTCAGGTCCATAAGGGAAACCCCATGAGTGCGGTCCATGCCGGATCGACTGCCCCCGCTTAACTGATCACTGCAAACCCCTGCCACTCTGGCCGGCTCCCGTCTGCCCTGCGGCCGGCCCGTCGTGCTTCGCAGGTGTCTTGTGCCCTTCCTTCTCGGCCTTGAGGAGCTGGATCAGCTCGCGGACCTCCTTGAGCAGCTCCTGGGTCGGGTTGGCGTTGGGACCGGCGCCTCCGCCACTGCCGA
This sequence comes from Planctomycetota bacterium, assembly GCA_021818605.1. Lineage (GTDB taxonomy): Bacteria > Planctomycetota > Planctomycetia > Isosphaerales > Isosphaeraceae > JAKAUH01. Next base: position 3,847 of record JAKAUH010000968.1, on the reverse strand, counting down.
TGGCTGCCCCGGGGGTCTCTGGCTCTCCGTGATGCAGCCGGCTCACCTCCTTGCTCAGCTTGACCAGTTCGATCAACTCCTTGACTTCCCTCGCCGTCATCTCACCGCGCTCGGCCTTCTCGACCATCCGGTCCAGCGGGGTCGGCAAGGCCATCGCCGGCGGCAGCGGGTTCTTCGCCGAGTCCTCGGATGTGATCACCAGGGTGCCATCCTGCACGAAGTACGCCAGCCCGAGCTGGGTCAGGACCAGTTGCAACGTGCGCCGTAGCGGCACGCCCTCGAGGTTGATCTGGATGGTCGAGTTGAGCGAGCGCTCGGCCTCATTCAGGCCAATGGGATCGACGTAAATCGGGATGCCCGAGTACTTCGGCGTGGTCGTGGCTTGCTTGATGTATTTGAGCACGTCGTCCAGGGGTGTCTCGTTGTTGAAGGACATCGAGACGGGTTCCTCAAGCATCTTCATGATCTGGAGCGAACGCGGGTTTTTATCGCGGGCGACGTCGCGTCCCTCGGCCTGGCCCTCGACCGGCTGGTATCGCTTCTGATGCACGCCCGCCGTCCCGCCGCCGCCACCGGACGCCGGCCGGTCATCGTCCTGCGCGCCCTTGCCGTGGGCCTGCCCCGCGTGGACGCGGGCCTTCGGCTGGTCGGCTGCCTGGCGGCCGAGCACGGCGGCCGAGGTGAGCGCGAATCCCGTGGCCATGACCGCGAGCGCGACCCACCTGATCTTGCTGAGGAACATGGCGGAGAGAACTCCTTCAACCTGGGAAGTGACAGACCGGGAAACAACCTGAGCCAGTGATTCGCCCGCCATCAGCCGGCCGGCCGGGCCGACGATGCGCTCGAGTAACGGACGATCGAAGACCGGGATGATCTCGGGCGAGGCGAACAGCCCGAGCACGCCGCCGGCCGGGGCAAACCCCCGCCGCGACAGCCGCTCGCGAAGCAGCTCGCGGCCTCGCGCCAGCCGGCCCTTGACGGTACCGACCGGCCACTGGAGCTCGCGCGCGGCTTCCTCGTGCGTGCGGCCCTCGAGGTAGCAGAGCACCAGCGGCGAGCGGTACTTGCCCGGCAATCGGCGAAGCTCGGCGTCGAGAAGCTCCAGCATGTCCGGGTCGAGCCCGCGGCCGGGCCGGTCGGCGAGCGTGTTTTCCAGGGGCGCGGTCCGCGACCGGCGCCGGGCCGCCTGCGAGCGCGCCCGCGCCGCCACCCGCACGGCGACCCCGTAGAGCCACGGGCCGATCGCGTCGCGCGGAGACAGGTCGCGCGCCCGGCGGACCAGCACCAGGAACGTCGCCTGGAACGCGTCCTCGGCGTCCGAGGTGAACCCCAGCACCCGGCGGCAGACGCCCAGCACCATCGGCGCGTGGCGGGCCACCAGGGCCTCGAACGCAATCTCGTCGCGGCGCTCGAGATAACGTTCCAGGAGCTGCCACTCCGACAGGCCGGAGACCGTCTCACCCCCGAAGACTCGTCCCAGGTCGGCGACCGCCAGTCGTTCCGCGCCCATTGCTCGCCCTCCCCGTCGCAGCCTTTTCCGTATTGATGCACGTCCTCCCGGCTTTCGATACAGAATTCTCCCAATAAAGTTCCGCGAGGGCAGAACACATGCCATCACGCCAACATCTTGAAGTCCAGCCGGCCGTCCGCACGCACGGCCGGGGCGGATCGCATTGCCCTTTTGGTTCCCATCTGTTACTTTCACGGCTCCGCACCCGGCCGGGTCGCGACGGCGGGCCCTCGGTGCGGGCGGAGCATGGAGGCTCGGGGCCATCATGGACGGATCGCGGAGCCCGGACATCTCTCCTGAGCCCGTCGGGTTTATCGGCGAGCTGGACGATCCCTGGATCGCGGCCGTCGCCGATGCGATCGCGGCCGGACGCACCGTCCACCGCCTCGACTGCGCCGGTGCGCTGCCGGAGCGGCCGTTCGCCGAGGCGTCGCCGCCGCCCCGGACCGTCGTGATCCACCGGCATCACCTCACCGACGGCGATGCGGCCCAGCTCGATGCCTGGCGCGCCCGGAGTCGCGAGACGAGGCTCCGGCTGGTGCTCTGTGTCAGCCCCTATGTCCGCTACGCCGAGCTCGAGCGATGGTCCCCGCTGGTGGACATGGTGGTCTCGGAGGCGATCGCCGCCGAGGTCCTTCCCGGCCGGCTCGCCCGCTGGCTCGACGGGTCCGCCCGGATCGGGACTCGAACGCGTGCGCAGATATCGTCCTTCCGGATCGAGATCGCCGGCGGGGACGGCGAGCTTGGCCGCGCCCTGGTCGAGGCATGTCGCGCGGCCGGCTATTCGGCGCAGGACGTCGACGACGCGGAGATTGGCGGCCTGCCCGGGCCCGCCAGCAAGCGCGATCGCTCCGCACCATCTAGCTCGCGGATTCTGACGGTCTGGGAAGTCCCGGTCCTCGAGCCGGTCTGGCCGCAGCGGCTGGAATGGCGCGTCGCACGCACCGGACCGGTCATCGCCCTGGCCGGATTCGCCGATCGCGACGTCGTGGCCCGTGCCCACAAGGCCGGCGCTGTCGCGTGCCTCGAGCTCCCGTGCGACACCGACGACCTGGTCGACGCCGTGGACCGCGCGGTCGCGTTGACACCCGCCGAAGCCTGGCCGATCCCGCCGCGGCTCGAGCTGCCCCACGCCTTTCCCCCGCCGCGTCGCAAGGCTCGCCAGCCGCGGCGCCACCCGCAACACGGCATGGCGGTTGCCCCGTCGACATGGTCGGACCGCGGAGCGGGCCCTACAATTCCCACGAATGGTCGTTAGTGGCTCCGAGTGGCAAGTGGCTCCAGGTGGCGAGTGGCGAGTGGCGAGTGAAAGACATGCCGAGGACCAGCGCGGCAGATAAGGCGATGGCCGATAACTCCGTCTCGGAGAGCGCCAGCGGCCGCGAGCGGACCCGAACCGGAGCACCGCTCGCCCGGCGCACCCCGGACGCCGCATCGACTCGCCACTCGCCACTCGCCACTCGCCACTCGGAGACGCCCGCTGCTCGTCACTCGGAGACGCCCGCTGCTCGCCACTCGCGGAGCCAATCGCCGAGCCTCTCCGAATCCCAGGCTCCTCTCAAGGACCTCACGCGCCAGATCCAGCGCTCGACGGGCTTCCCCGAGGTGGTCGCGGCGCTCAAAAACGGCCGGAGCGCGACGATCGACGGCGCCTGGGGCTCGGCCGCGGCGCTCGCGGCCGGGGCACTGGGGCTGCACGCGCCTTCCACTCTGGTGATCCTGATCGCGCATGTCGGCGACGTGGATGATTTCCGCGACGATGTGGCGACGTTCTCCGGCATCTCGCCCGAGGTTTTCCCGGCCTGGGAGAAACTCCCGCGCGAGATGGCGCCTGGCGACGAGATCTTCGGCAAGCGGCTGCGGACGATCAAGCGGCTGGCGGGCCCCGACCCGCCGCGCCTGATCGTCGCGCCGTTCCAGGCGATGATGCAGCCCGTGCCGCGGCCCAACGCGCTCGATGCCATGTCGCGGGTCGTCAAGGTCGGCGACACGATCCCCGTCGAGGAACTCTCACGCTGGCTTTTGGACCGCGGGATGAGCCGCGTCGAGGTCGTCGAGGTGCCGGGCGAGTTCAGCGTGCGCGGTGGAATCCTCGACGTTTTCTCAACCGATTCGCCCGACCCGGTCCGCATCGAGTTCTTCGGCGACGAGGTGGAGTCGATCCGCCCGTTCGACGCCGAATCGCAGCGGTCGCTCGACCGGTGGACATCGGTCTCGCTCACCGCGGCACTGGCGCTCGACGAGCGGGATGCGTCGCGGTTCGGCCATCCCGCCGACTTCTTCCCCGAGGACGCCTGGGTCCTTTTGCTCGAGCCGAATGACCTGCGCGACGAGGGC
>JAKAUH010000733.1 GCA_021818605.1 Planctomycetota bacterium | reverse complement strand
GTTCCTGAATAGCCGGATCGCCTACGACGACATCGGTGACGGACTGGCGTACACGATCGTGCTGGGTGAGGCCCGGCAGTCGACGACGCTCGGCTGGGCCTCAGGCACCCGCGCCACGCTCCGCAACGCCGGCCACGCGCTCAGCGACGCCGAGCTGACCCTGCCGGCCTGGTCCGGCCGGTCCGCCAACGCCGTGCCCATTCCCCCCGACATGGGCGACGAGTTCCAGGAGGACGAGGGCAACCCTCTGGCCGACTTCGTCACGGTCCTGGTCCAGAACGGCACCCTGCCGATGTATTACGTCGGCGGATTCTCCAGCAACCATATTCAGGGCCTGAACTTCCTTTTCTGCGACGGCTCGACCCGGTTCGTCAAGCGGACGACCAACCCCGACATCCTCCGGCGCCTGGCCAACCGCGACGATGGATTGGTCATCAGCGACGATGAGTTCTAAGAGGCCGTCTCTTACAAACTCCGAGGCGTCGACGTTGCCGTGCCATCCAACGACAGAGATAATCAATTTGGCGACGACAGACGACTTATGATCCCAGATCGAACGGTTTGACAATGATCACCATCCAGACTCGCGTCACCGTGGATGAGCAAGGCGTGGCGATTCTGCGGCTGCCGGCCGAGATCGCTGCCGGCCAGCACGATGTCGTGCTCGTCATCGGCGCGGAGGCGACCCGGCCGAAAGCCTCCATCATGGCCGGGTTCCCCCGTCACGACGTTCAGGTCAACCTGCCCGAGGGCTTTTCGTTCCGCCGCGAGGAGTTGTATGACGACAGTGGTCGCGGCTCCTGAGCCGGTGTTCCTCGATACGAACGTGCTGATCTACGCGGCCGCCCCCATGTTTCCCCTGCATGGTGAGGCGGTCCAACGTCTCACCGAACTGGAGGCCGCCGGGGTGCCTCTCTGGATGAGCAGGTAGCCGATCCGCGAGTATCTCTCGGCTCTCTCGCGCCCATCGACGTACACACCGCCGATCGACATGGCCTCGTTGCTCGCGGATGTCGCCGCGCTCCTCGCGCGGTTCCCGGTCGTCGACGACAGCTCGTCGGTCACGGCCGCACTCATGACGATCCTGGCCGTCGTACCCTGCGGGGGGAAGCAGGTCTACGATGCCAACATCGTCGCGACGATGACGTCGGGGAGCATCCGCCGGCTCCTCACCCATAACGTTGGCGACTTCCGTCGCTTCCCTCCGTGGATCGAGATCATCCCGCTCCAACCCGGACCCTGATCGTGCCGGTGGCGACGCGCTCCGGCAGTCGCCCGGTCGAGACTCGAGGCCGCTATGCCAGGCCGGATTGACTTCGGCCGGTCCGTCACGGTTCTGGATCGTCTCGCCCGCCGGCCCGAGCCCGACACCGATTTCCGCACGACACGGCCGGCGCGGGATGGCGGCCGCCGTCCGCCCTGTAATCTCGAGGCGAGCACGCCGCCGACGCACCTCGATCCGTTCGAAAACCCCTATTTTCCAGGCCGGTCGAGGCCCCGAAGTTTACTTCTTTATGCATATGCCACGCTCAGTAGTCTTGTCCAGTTTCCGCAGTTGTCCCCGTCCGAGTCTCGTTGGCCCGTGCCTTATGCCTTCGACGAGGAGGAAAGGTCAGAAGTCGGTGTGGAAGCCGACACGGCGAATCTCATTGTCGAGTTTGGCACTCCTTTCGGCGATCCTCGCCGCCGCCATTGTTCCCCCGTGCAAGGCGTAGAGGACGTTCCTACCCCTGCCCTCGTGGGTGACGCGAAGCCCACGAAGTCGGCGACTGTCGGAGGACAATCCGCCAAGGCGCTTGTGGTCGACGAGCCGCTCGATTTCGTGTTCGTCAGCGAGGGCGAACCCATGAAGATCCAGCCCAATGGGGGCGGCCCGGCGCTGATGCAGGTCCAGTTCACCCGGGGCCGTTCGGCCGTGGACACCGAGGAACCCAGCAAGATCGTGGTCTACGCCCACCCCTTCCTCTGGCTGACGAAGAATCCCTCCCCGGTCCCCGGATTCCCCGAATTCGTCAGACGGGTTCGGCCGCGGGACGGGAAGATCCACGTCGAGATCGTCTTCGGCCGCTGGTCGAATCTCTTCGAAGTGGCCTGCACGGCCCACTGGATGCGCCGGAACGCGAATCTCCTGGCCGCTGAGCGCAAGACGCGCGGCATCGAGGGGCTCGAGGTGGTCGTGAAGCGCCCTCCCGTGATCGAGTTGTTCATCGCCCTCCAGGATCGTCTCACGGGACTGACGCTGGCGCACGCCCAGCAGAATATCTTGCGGGGTTCCGATGAGTTGACCTATCTGTTCACCTTCGAACCGGCGGCGTACGATGCCTTCCTCCGTGCCGAGCGCGAAGGCGACCTGGTGATCCAGCCCATCTGGCGGGCCCGGATGCGCGAGTTCAAGTTGGGGGCGATGCGCGTCGACGCGACGATCAACCTCAAGCAGACCGTCGAGGAAAAGCTCGCGTCGGAAGGGCTTCAGGTCGACGGGCCGATCGACCAGTTGACCTTCGACAAGATCACGCGCGAGATCCTCTCCGAGATGAAGACGACCATCGCTACGGATCACCCCGATGTGCTACCGTTGCTCAAGACGAATTTGCTGCTGATGGAAGGGGTGCTCAAGTCGGATGGCTGGATGACGTTGGACGATGTCCGCAAGGCGCGCGGACCCGACGCCGATCAAATCCTCGCGGAGCACCTCGCCCCGCATGGATTGACCTTGCTGAAGGACAAGATCACCCACGAAGACAAGACGACGACCACGGGCAACCAGAGAACGACACGCGGCGGTCGCGGGTTCGGGCTCTCCCTGCCGTACTTCGGCCTCAGCCGTTTGAGCGATAAGGAGAGCCGCGATATCAATCTTATCACCAAGGTCACGGGGGTCGAATTCCAGGAGGGCGAGACGAAGAACACCTTCGCGCCCCATCGCATCAAGCGCTACCGCACGGCCGAAGGCAAGGACGATCGCGGCATGCACCAAACCTTCGTCATCCAGGTTGGAGGGCAGAACGGCTTCCACTATTACGCCGGCAGAAAAGTAGGTCAGGCTCTCAGCCTGACGCGCCTTCATTGTCAGGCTGAGAGCCTGACCTACTTGAGGATCTTCCTTGCCGGGGTGATCCTTCAAGGACACAGCCGTCCGTTCCACGCTCGATGCGAGTGTCGTCGAGGCGTCGCTCCACGTGACGATTACCGACGCGAGGATCCTTGCGGAACTGATGGCCAAGAAGGCCACGCTCGAATCCAAGCGTGACGAGGCGCTCGCCGCGGTGATCAAGGCGAGCGACGAGCGAATTAGACTGCAGGACAAACTCGTAGCTCACCACGGCGAAGCGTCCGCCGCGGCTGTCGCCAGCCGCGACCCGCGACGTGTCGTTGCATTCACTTCAGGTGTGGTCGGCTGTTTTGAGATGCACCCAGCGATCGGGTGGGGCCACCTCCCTTGGCGCGATGCGATCAAAAACTACCTGACTGACCCGGGCCATCGCGACAGGCCGCAATATTCCCGGCGGCAGGAACAAGCCGACTGCGAGGCCCAGTTCACCAGACTGGATCAGATTTTTGATAAGATGAATACAG
>JAKAUH010000881.1 GCA_021818605.1 Planctomycetota bacterium | reverse complement strand
CCGGGGATTTGAAGCGACCGCCGCCATTGTGGTAGGTTGACCGGGACGGGTCCCAGGAATCGCCCCACCTCGACACCCTGTGAGAGGACGACAGCATGGCGGAATTCACCTTGCCTCCGTTGCCTTACGATTATGCCGCGCTCGAGCCGCATATCGACGCGAAGACGATGGAGATCCACCACACCAAGCACCACCAGGCTTATGTCACCAACCTGAACAACGCGCTGAAGGACCACCCCGATCACCAGAACAAGACGATCGAGGAGCTGCTCGGCAATCTGAACGCACTGCCGGAATCGATCCGGACCGGCGTGCGGAACAACGGCGGCGGTCACATGAACCACTCGATGTTCTGGCAGATCATGAAGCCGGGCGGCGGCGGCGAGCCGACCGGGGCGCTGGCCGACGCCCTCAAGGCCGAGCTGGGCGGTTTCGCCGCCTTCAAGGACGCGGTCAACAAGGCCGGCGCCGCCCGCTTCGGCTCGGGCTGGGCGTGGCTGGTCCGCGGCAAGGACGGCAAACTGGCCGTCATCTCCACCGCGAACCAGGATAACCCGATCATGGAGGGCCTCAAGCCGATCATGGGGGTCGACGTCTGGGAGCACGCGTACTACCTCAAGTACCAGAACCGCCGTCCCGACTACCTGGCCGCCTGGTGGAACACCCTGAACTGGGAGGAGATCGCCCGTCGGTTCGAGGCAACGAAGTGATCGACGCGACCTCGGTCACCGGCCGCCCATCCGCGGACGGACGATGCCTCGCCGCCGAGATGGCGAACCTCGATGACGGGCAAACGGGCAAGAAGTCATCTTGACCCGCTTGGGCAATCCGGTAACATTCGACCGCCTCGGGGGGACCCGGCGTCCCTCCGGCGGTCTCTTCCCATCTCGCGACCCTGCGGTCTCACCATTTCGGGCTCCTGGAACGGGATGCGATCACCGTCACTTCGGACTGGACGGGGATGGCGGCGCGGACTGGACGGCGGCGTGAGGGACGCTGGCCGGGCTCCATCCAGCCTGGCCATCCAGGTTCGTTCACCCTGGCGCCGGACGTCGTCGGGCTCTCGGGGAACGTGGAGGTCATGTCGATGGATCGACTCAGGCGCATCCTGGCCAGCGGGACGCTGGCAATCACAATGGGCACGGCCGCGGCCAGTATCGGTTGCCGCAGCACCGGCAACGAAATTCCGCCGCAGCCGAAATACGCAACGCCGGGCGAGAACTCCTCGGCCGTCGGCTTCAACTCGGCCCCGCACGGCTATAATGGCGTGAGCAGCGTCTACGGCAACGGCGGGATTCCCACCCAGCCGGGCCTGGCAGGCGGCGGACCGGCAGCGGGCGGCCCGGGCGGCGGGCCTCCGTCCGACGGCCTGCCGACCATCAGCGCTCGCGGCGAGGGCTCGGCATACGGCACGCCGACACCCAACACCGGAAACCCAACGCTGCCGACCAGTAACGCCTACGGCGGACCGGGAACTTCCGGCCTCGCCGGAGGTGCTGGCGCAGGCGCCTACGGCGGGGGTGCCGGCGCAGGCGCCTACGGCGGGGGTGCTGGCGCAGGCGCCTACGGCGGGGGTGCCGGCGCAGGCGCCTACGGGGGTGGAATCGGCGGTCGTTGATCGGACGGCCTGGGCCGATCGGGCCGGAGACGCTCCGGCCCGGTCGGCGCAGCCACCGCGCATCCTGTCGCCCGGACGGACAATCCTGCCCGGGTGAGAGCTTGTGAAGAGATCGATCTCAAAGATCGGACAGAAGAGAGCAAATCGTTGCCAGCACTGGCCCAGTCGTGCCGGATGCGGCTTCGCTCCCGGCTTCCTGCTCTTTTCCCACGATTCCTTCACATCCTCTGAGGCGAACATTCTGTGACGCGCGGCGCCGAATCGTCCCTGCATATCCTCCACGAGGACGCCGACTGCCTGGCGGTCGTCAAGCCTGCCGGCCAGTTTACCCAGGGCACCTGGGCCCCGCCGGGCGAGATCACGCTCGAGCAGGCGGTGCGGCTTCATCTCGACCCCGACCGTCCCGAGTCGGCGTACGTCGGCATCGTGCACCGTCTGGATCGGCCGACCTCGGGCGTTCTGATCTGGGCCAAGACGCCGAAGGCCGCCCGCCGGCTCTCTGGCCAGTTCGAGGGTCGCCGGGTCGAGAAGGAATACTGGGCTCTCGTGGAATGCGACGAGGCGGTCCGGCGGGCCGGGCCGGCCGCGGAGGATGTCTCGCTCGCGGTCGAGTCGGTCTGGACCGACTGGCTGACCCGCACCGCTCGCACGGGGTGGGCCGAGGTGGTCGCGCCCGAGGCGCCGGGCGCTCGACTCGCGGTGACCAGGGTGGCCGTGCACGCCAGCCCTTCCCTGATCGCCGGTTTCGCCTGGCTGCGGCTCTGGCCCGAGACCGGCCGGACGCACCAACTTCGCGCGCAGGCCGCCAGTCGCGGCCTGCCGATCCTGGGCGATCATGATTACGGGGCGAAAACACCGTTCGGCCCGTACTCGATCGCACTGCATGCGCGGGAGCTTCGACTCCGACACCCAACTCTTCACACAGCAATGACGTTACTCGCCCCGCTCCCGGCACACTGGACGAGTTTCGGGGTCGATGACGCCCCGTGACGGGCCGGCCCGGAGGTCAGGCGTGGCTGATCGAGACGACCTTGAGCTTGCGGACCCCGCGCGGGACTGGAACCTCGACCTGCTCGCCGACCTGCTTGCCGACGAGAGCCTGGCCGATCGGCCCGGTGATCGGGATCTTGTCCTCGTCGGGGTCCTCCTCGCCGGGCCCAACGAGGATGTAGTTCTCCTCCTCGTTGAAGTCGAGGTCCAGCACGCGGATTTTGAGTCCGAAGGCGGCGCGCTCGGTCGACACGGTCGACTTATCGACGATGTAGGCCTGGCTCAGTTTGTTCTGGAGCTCGTTGATCCGGGCCTGGAGCATCCCCTGCGCCTCGACGGCCGCGTCGAACTCGGCGTTCTCGGAGAGGTCCCCCTCGCCCCTTGCCTCGGCGATCTGCTCGGCGATCCGGGGCATGTCCTCGTTCTTGAACTTGTCGAGCTGGGCCTTGAGTTTCTCGTAGCCTTCCTTCGACATGGGGATCCGGTCGGTGGGCATGGGGGTCTGCTCCCTCAATTCTGACCTCCGGCCGCGACAGGGCGTGACCCGAGCAGGGTGCGGATCCGGTTGCGGGGTCGAAGGCGACGACCAATCCTCGATAGCCTGGGCCGGCTCAACTCGGCTGACTCACCGCATCGAAAACTCGGGATGACAAGGCCCCGTCGGATCGCTCGTGGAATCCAGTCGGCTCGCGTTCGCCTGCCGTAGGTCGGTCTCTGGAGGTTCTGGGCCCGCCTGGGTGCGCGACGCGAATCACGGCCGGGCCGGGCTGTTCCGGCTGAAGAAAAACCGCGGCCACGGAATCCCCGGGACCGCGGTCACCCGTTTCTTATGAGACTCTCAGCCTAGCTTCCCTGGCCTGGCTACGCAAGTCTTATCGAATCGAACCCGGCCATCCGCGCCTCCACGCTCGATGCGATCTTCCGGCTCGGGGCCACACATCCGTTCACTCGTGGCGAAGGGCCTCGATCGGGT
>JAKAUH010000175.1 GCA_021818605.1 Planctomycetota bacterium | reverse complement strand
CTGACGCTATCGGTGAGCCGTCGCCGTCCGCCACGACGGACGTCATAGCCGCAACCTTCTTGCGCAACCGTCACGCCAACCTTATTGCGCGTGACAGGACTGCCCGACCTACTTCCGATCCGGGCCGATCCGCCGGCGTTGGGCAGGACTGCCCGACCTACTTCCGATCCGGTGCGATGCGATCCGCCCGCGTTGGGCAGGACTGGCCGACGGACTTCGGGACCGGTCGGAACGTAGGTCGGGCAGTCGTGCCCGACTCCGCCCGTTCCGGTCCGGCCCGGTCCGGTCCCGTAATAGTTCGTGAGATTCTTTCTTGCCGGGGTAATAGGTTGAGTAGCGAAGACGGTGGGGGAGTCGAAACGGGGTTGGTCCGCTACCATGGCCCGGTGCCGTCGGTCAGTCCGTGCCGCTTTGGGCCTGACGGCCGAGGAGCCGTGGCGGAGCGCTTTGACGAGTTCGGGTAGCGATACCGTCTCGACTTCGAGGTGACGAACCCGTCGGGTCGAGCAATGATCCGGTCGGCCTGGATCATTCGGGCGGGTGAAGACTAGCCGCGACTGACCACCTGCTTCATAATTCCGAGGTGAGGCACACATGGCGACGCATATCAACATACTGGACACAGTTGCGGTAACCGAGGACCTACCGGCACTGGGACTGACCGCCGGGGAAGTCGGGGCTGTGGTCGAGGTCCTGGGTGACGGGGAGGCGTTCGAGGTCGAGTTCTGCGACAACACGGGCCAGACCTACGGGTTGCACACGCTCAGGGCCAACCAGATCATGGCCCTCCACACCCGCGGGCAAGCGCTCCGACTGCATGTGGAGGCGGCCTGACAGAGCTTTCAACCGACGGGAGGTAAGCAGCGATTGGCAAGCCAGCGGATCACGATCGCGAAGGTCGGCGGGATTGCGTCCGATATCCTCGGGCAGCGACTGCGGCGGTGGGCGGCTGCGCGAGAAGCCATCGAGGCCGACGAATGGGTGAGTGCCCAGTGGCCTCCGTCCGTACGAGTTGAGGTCGACTCCTTCGCGGATCAGTTGCGCGTGCGCGGCTGCTCCCTGCCGGTAGTCCACTTCGTTGAGTGGTCCGACCTGTGGTCGATGGGCGACCTGTTCTCCCGATGGCTTACACCGCCCGGCGGTTCGCCGCTGCTCATCGCTTACGGCGATCGGTTCGAAGTTTATGGGTACGCCCTACCCGACGGCGGCCGACTGCAACGAGCCCTGGCTGTCGGTCCGCAACAATTCCCGGAATCCGATCAATTCGTGGCGCGGTTGCGAGAGGCGGCCGGGGCATGGGATAAATTGCTGGAACAGGCGATCCTCATTGTGCTCCGCGAGGTCGTCGGGGGCCTCGTTACCGACGAGGAAGTCCTGGCGTCGATGTCCGTAGTGCCCGACTGGATCTCCGAAGGCGGATTGTCCAACGAAGCGCTGGAGCGGATGCGCTCGGCGGGTCGCTGATCCTGGGAGTTAGGACGCTGAGAGAGATGCCCGTGAAATTCACGTCTCGCGCGATCGCCTATCTCAAGGCGGCCTTACCGCTGGATGGGACCGAAGAGGTCACGTTGTCACGCGCCGACAGCCCGGTCCTGCGACCGCTCGCGGATGGGCTGCTCATCGCCTACGCCGTCGATGTTGGCGCGTCTTACCAACTGGTCCAGTATCGTCACCTCGACGATGAACGCGTCTCCGAGGAGCGGTTGCACGAGGTCGGCATCCACAACTTATTAACAATCGCCGGCGAGCGTGATCTTCGCGTGCAACCCTACCAGAACATTTATGCCGTCCTGATGGGCGGTGACTTCGAGGCCAGCCTGATCCTGCTCGACCAACTCTGGGCGCATCAGTTCCGGCAGTTCGTCGTTGGAGAGTACGCCATCGCGGTCGCCGCTCGTGATATCCTCGCTTTTTGCGATAGCACGAGCACCCGAGGGCTTGCCGAACTCCGTCAGCTCATCGAGCGCGTCCACGCGACCGGCGACCACCCGATATCCAATCGAATCTATGTTCGTCGTCAGGCACAGTGGGTGCCGTACGGCGCCTAACTCTCATCGCCGCGGATCGGCTACGCCGACCCCGTGAATTGTCAGGGAGCCTCCTGTCATGATGGGCCGCAAGACCCTGGGCGAAATCCGGGCGGAGTTGGAAGCGACCCTGTCGCGCAGCGAGGCCCTGCGGTCCGGCCGTGGCGAGGTGCCAGAATCCCTGCGCCACTTCCTGGGCCGAGAGTCCGAGCAGCCGGCGGGACAGGCGGTGCCGGACGAGATTGACGGGACGACGTCAACCGCCGGCACGACGATTGCCCACAAGCGGTCAGGTCGGCCCGAACCGGACCGTACAGCTCCGCCGCTCGATCGTCGAAGGCGATCGAGGTGTAAGTTCCACGGAGTTGCGTGACCAGGGTAAGGTTCGCGGCGCGGTGAGTCGGCCCGCTGCGCTCGACGCCGTAGAGTAGCTCCCCGACCACGACCGAACAGAGTATCAGGTCACTGGCCTCCGCCTGCTGGATTCGCTGGACGAGTGCCGGCTGGTTTTGCCGAAGCCAGCCCACAGTCGTTGGAGGCGCTGGACCAGTTCCCGCCCCAGCCGGGCTGCTGACGCGCCGGGCGCTGCGGCCCGGCTGGCTCAATCGCCGGCGGCCGGCGCCGGGACGGCCGCCAGCGCCCGCAGCCGGTCGAGGCCGACGGGCTCTTGCGTCAACCAGGGGATCATCGCCACCCGACCGACGGAACGCCGTACCCGTTCGATGTGCGGGCTCTCCTCGGCGGCGCGCGCCGCCAGGAGCGGATCGTAGGGCCTCGCGGCGGCAAGCGACGAGTTGATGACCCATCCCCAGGGCTCGATGCCGGCCCGCCGGAGGTCTTCCTGCAATCCCTCGGCCTCCAGGACAGGGGTCGTCTCCGGGAGGGTGACGATCAGCATCTTCGTCTGCTTCGGGTCTTGCAGGCGCATCAAGGGGGTGACGGCACTCGTCCCGGGCGGCAGTTGCCGGAACAGTTCCCGGTGGAACGAGCCCATCGTATCGAGCAGGAGCAGCGTGTGGCCCGTCGGGGCCGTGTCGACGACCACGAACTTCCCCTTCGACTCGAGGATGACACGGTGGAACTCCTGGAAGACCGCGACCTCCTCGGTGCACGGCGACCGCAAGTCTTCCTCGAGGAGCGCCCGGCCGGCGTCGTCGAGATTCTTCCCCCTGGTCTCGAGGACCTGCCGGCGGTAGCGCTCGACTTCGATGCGGGGATCGATGCGGCTGACCTGGAGCCCGGGCAGGTTCGACTCGACGGTCATCGCCAGGTGGGCCGCGGGGTCGGTCGTCGTGAGATGCACCGCGTGGCCGCGCGCGGCCAATTCCACGGCGATCGCCGCGGCGACGGTGGTCTTCCCGACCCCGCCCTTGCCGAGCACCATTACCAGCCCGTGGCCTTCGGCCTCGATCTGGTCGATCAGGCCGGCCAGAGGCGGCAACGGGGACGGCGCCGCCTCCTCACGCCGCGACGACGCCGTCGCGGCCGAAGGCGTCGGATGGAGCAGCGCGCGCAGGGGCTCGAGCCTGACCAGGTTCCGGGGCTGGCGCGCGAC
>JAKAUH010000817.1 GCA_021818605.1 Planctomycetota bacterium | reverse complement strand
CGTCCACATGTGGCGATCAGCGAGATTCTGCCGACAAGCTGGTCGGCGGGCGGGTGATCGTCCGTCTCAAGAGCATCAGGAAGGCGCCGTGAAAGTCAGGCTCTCAGCCCGACTCCGGAGCCAACTGTCAGACTGCGAGCTTGACCTACTTCAGGGTCTTTGCTGCCGGGGTAATACTGCATCACAATCGACTCGATCGGGGCAATGCGGCCGCCGGGGCATCGGGGATTCGGTCGGAGGTCCATCGCCCCCTACTTCCCCCCGGCGCCTGCGCCGGCGCCTGCACCCAGCACCCGGCGGCGGAGGGAGGCGAGCCAGTCCTGGCCCTTGATGGGGGTGGTCGTCGCCAGCGCGGTGTCGATCCGCGCGGCGTCGGGATGGCCGGCGCGCTCGCATTCCAGCCCCCTGTCGGCCAGGCGGCGCGCCTCGCCGGTCCAGTCGTCCTTCGTCAGGCCCTCGGCCAGCGCCGAGAGGTACCAGACGCGGGCGTCGTCGGGCTGGGCCACCTGGAGCCTCAAAAAGACCTCGCGGGCCGAGGCGAACTGGCCGCGCTCGAGCAGGCTGATGCCCAGGTCCATCGTGGGGTTGCCCGGGTCGCGCGAGTCGCCCGACGGGCCCGAGGCAGTCGACCCCGGCGACAGGTTCAGGCCGGGCGACATCCGGGCCGTCGCCGTCGCCGCGGCGCCTGGCATCGACTCGAGCCGGACGCGGATCGCCCGTATGTCCTCCTGGAGCGTCTCCAGCCGGTTCTCGTCGTGACGCAGCCGCGCCGGCAGCGACGAGACCTCGTCCATCTCGCGCGCCAGCTCGCCCATCTTGATCTGCATCGTCCGCAGCACCGGCGGCGTCTCTTCCTTCGGCCGCGTCATCCGGTCGACCCGCTCGCCCAGGCGGTCCACCCGCTGCATCAGGTCCATGATCTGCTTCTTGAGAGTCTCCGCGTCGTCGGACGACGTGAAGCCCGGGATCGCGCTCGATGTCGACGGCGCATTCGACTCCTTCCCCGAGTTCTTGGAGTTGCCCCCGCCGCCCGACTTGCTGGACGAGCTCGCTTTCTTTTCTTGCGAAGAATCTCCGGACTTGTCGTCCTTCGACTCGAAAAAGTACGAATACCCCATCGCGCCGATCACGCCGCAGATCAGGGCGACCCCGGCGGTAACGAGCAGGTTGCGCATCGTCGAGGGCCCCTGCTGCCGGCCCGGGCGGTCGCCGCGGTCGTGGTCATGATCCTGCTCGGCCCGATCGCCGCGGTCGCGGTCCTTTTCGTCGGGCTGCGAGCGGGCGTGTTTCCCGCTCGGCTCGTTCCGGCCGCCGTGGCCTTCGCCTTGCTGACGGCCAGAGTGCTTTTCACCCCGGTCATTGCGGTCCCGATCTCGCTCGCGCCGGTCGTCGTCGTTCTGGTCACGCCCGCAAGACTGGTCATCGACAACGGTGCGCACACCCTGGGCATACAGCGGACTCGGCTCGCCGGCCTGGGTCGTCTCGACCCGGAGCGTGCTGCCGGGCTGGGCCTTCCAGTCGCCCTGATGCCGGGCGACCGTCTCGATCGCGGGGTCCGTGGTGGCAACGGTGTTTGGACCGGCCGAGTCCGACCCGTGGCGAGGTTCGTCGGACTCGTGAACCTCGCGACCGGGGTGCTCGGTGTCTTTGTGCGGCATGGGAACGTGTTCCTTACCGGCGTGGGTTTGCCCGTGGGCTCGCCGAGACGCCTCCGCTTCGATGAATCGCCTCGTCTCGGGATACATAAGCGAATCCCGTGCCGAATTCCCGAGGATCGCCCCGAGCGTCGAGGGCCGATCATCGGCGGACGAATCAGCGGCGTCCTGTCGCGCCTAACTGTAGCAATCAACGAGGTTCTGCCGATAAATCATAGTGAACCCACGGACCATGGGATAGAGGCGTCCCCTCCGACGGGCTCGCGAGGTCGGGCGGCCTGGGTTCTGGCCGTTAGTGGGAGGGTCGAACGTGCGAACCGCGGTACGGAACATGCTCGTCTTGGTCGCTGTGATGGCGGCCTGGGCCGCGGCGGGCCCGGCGCCCTCGTGGGGGCAAACGGCCCGGCCGCGACCGACGGCCGAGCGCCCGGGGAATGGCGAGGTCCGGCTAAATCGCGAGCCGTCGGGCGCGGAGGGTGCGGCATCCGGACCGGACGTGCTCGGCTCGGCGGTCCCGCCGTCGGGACCGCGGTCGCGGTCGATCCTGAGCGGCGAGATCAGCTCAATCGACCTGGGCACGGCCCTGCGGCTGGCGGGCGTGCAGAACCCCGACGTGCTGATCGCCAGGCAGCGGGTGCTCGAGGCCGTCGCGATGCGGCAGCTTGCCGTCGCGCAGCTCATCCCCAGCCTCAACGGCGGCTCCAGTTACGACACACACAGCGGCGTGTTGCAACAGTCCAACGGCAACATGCTGTCGGTGAACCGCAGCTCGGTCTACGTGGGGGCCGGCTCGTTCGCGGTGGCGGCGGGTACGGTCGCCATCCCCGGGATCTTGCTGACCGGGAATGTGGCCGAGGCGCTGTTCCGCCTGCTGATCGCGCGCCAGGTGGTGCGCCAGGCGGAGTTTGCCACTCTGGCGGAGCAGAACCAGGCATTCCTGCGGGTCTGCATGGCGTACTGCGACCTGTTGCAGGCCGAGGGGCGGCGGGCCATCGCCGAGGGGATCCGCGCCGATGCCGAGCAGGTCGCCACGATCACCGCCGAGTACGCCCGGAGCGGCGCCGGCCGGCCGGCGGACGCCGACCGTGCGGCCACCGAGCTCTCCCGGCGAAGGGCCGACGTCCGGCAGCACGAAGGCGAGATCCTGGCATCCTCGGCACGCCTCTGCCGCGTGCTCAACCTGGACCCGTCGGTCCGCCTGCATCCGACGGACGCCTGGGTGGTGCCGTCGCCGATCGTCCCCGACCCGATCCCCATCTCCGAGCTGATCGCCCTGGCCCTGATCCAGCGCCCCGAGATGGGCGAACGGCGAACGGTGGTCCGCGAGGCGCTCCTGGCCTTGCACGGCGCCCGGGTACTGCCATTCTCGCCGACGGTCTACCTGGGCTTCAGCTCCGGCGGTTATGGCGGCGGCAGCAACCTGGTCCGGCCGATCTTCGGCGGCTTCGGCGGCCGGAGCGACCTGGACACAGTCGCCTACTGGACTCTGCTCAACATGGGTGTAGGAAACGCTGCGCTCATCAAGATCGCCCGTGCTCACGTCGGCGTGACCCGATACGAGGAGCTGGCGATGCTCGACCACATCCGCGACGAGGTCGCCGAGGCCTACGCCCGGACGCACGCGCGCTACCAGCAAATCCTCGAGGACGAGGAGGCCGTTCGGGCGGGCATCCGCGGCTTCAGCGAGGACCTGACCCGGATCAAGGAGGCCGTCGGGCTGCCGATCGAAGTCCTGGACAACCTGCATCTCAAGGCCGACGCCGAGTACGGCTACCTGGCCGCGATCGTCGAGTACAACAAGGCCCACTTCGAGCTGTTCGTGGCGCTGGGGCAGCCGCCGGCCGCGTGCCTGGCACGGCCAGTGCCGACCGAGGGCTTCCCATCCCCAGATGCGTTCCCCTTCCGCGCTCCGGCCCCGACCGGCGCCCCGGCA
>JAKAUH010000051.1 GCA_021818605.1 Planctomycetota bacterium | reverse complement strand
GAACCTCCAGGGGAAGCGTCGGGGCGGGCGCCTCCTCGACGAGCTTCTGGTGCCGGCGCTGAAGGGTGCAATCGCGGTCCCAGCAGTGGACGATGTGGCCGTGCTTGTCGGCCAGGATCTGCACCTCGACATGGCGAGGACGATCGATGAATTTCTCGATGTAAACGCTGGCATTCTTGAACGCGGCCTCGGCCTCGTTGCGGGCGGTCTGGAGGGCGTCGGCCAGGTTGTGCTCGTCGCGGCAGACGCGCATCCCCTTGCCGCCGCCGCCGGCGGCCGCCTTGATGAGGACGGGATAGCCGATCTCGCGCGCCAGGCGGAGGGCCTGGGCGTCGCTGGTGACGATTCCGTCCGAGCCCGGCACGCAGGCGACCTTCGCGGCGGCGGCGATCTGCTTGGCCTCGGTTTTCAGGCCCATCTTGCGGATGGCGTCGTGCGGAGGCCCGATGAACTCGAACCCGCTGGTGCGGCAGGAGTCGGCGAAGTCGGGGTTCTCGCTGAGGAAGCCGTAGCCAGGGTGGATGGCCTGGACGTCGGCGACCTCGGCGGCGGCGATGATCCGGGCGCGGTTGAGATAGCTGTCGATGCTCGCTCCCTTGCCGATGCAGATGGAGCGGTCGGCCTGCGCCAGATAGGGCGCGGCACGGTCGGCCTGCGAGTACACGGCCACGACCTGGATACCGAGTTCCTTGCAGGCGCGAATGACCCGCAGAGCGATCTCGCCTCGATTGGCCACCAGGATTCTCTGGAACATCGTCGGATTGCGCCTCTCGATCTGCAAACTCTGCGGCGGGGTCCGACCCGCTTCCTTCGTCCGGGCGCCGCGGCCCAGTCGGGGTCGCGGCCGGACTTGCCCGGAGCGAGCCGGTCCCGAATGCCGTTCCGGCCGGGGCCGATCAGGCCGGACGGACGCGGAACAACGGCTGGCCGTACTCCACGGGCTGGGCGTTCTTGGCCAGGGCCTCGACGATCGTGCCCGAGACCCCCGCGGGGATATCCGTAAAGACCTTCATCGCCTCGATGATGCCGACGATCGTGCCGGGCTGGACCACCGAGCCGACCGAGACCAGCGGCGGCGCGTCCGGCGCTCGCGAGGTGTAATAAGTCCCGACCATCGGGCTTTCGATGACGATGGTCGAGTCGGCCGCGGCCGACGCGGCATGGGGTGGTTCCGCCGGCGGTGCCGGTGCCGCGTGTTCCTGCACCGGACCGCCGAGCACCATGCCCCGGGCGGCCGGCGCGACGGACACGACCTCCGGACCCCGGCGCCGCAGGCGAATCTGCACCTCGCCATCGGTGAGGTCCACCGACGCCAGGTCGTAGCGCTTCATCAGGTGGGCCAGGAACTTGATCCTCCGGACGTCGAGCGGCTCGGTCGGGCCCGAGGAGTTCTCCGCCATGCGTTTCCCCCGCAATCTGCCGGCGCGTGATCGATCTCCCCCGGATCAGTCGCGAATCCCGGCGTCGGACGGGATCCGGCGCCGCTCAGGCGGCGGAGGAGGCGGACTCAGTCCAATCGGAGCGAATCGAGCGACCTGGGAACGCGTGAGAGTACCTCGCAACCGGCCTGGGTCACCAGAACATCGTCCTCGATCCGGACCCCGCCCCAATCCGCAGGTAGATCCCGGGCTCGACGGTGATCACGTTCCCCGGCTCGAGGACATCCTTCGAATCCCTGCGGATCCTCGGCGCCTCGTGAATGTCCATGCCGATGCCGTGGCCCACGCCGTGGTCAAAAAAAGCGCCGAAACCCGCCTCCTCAATGACGGAGCGAGCTTCGGCATCGATCTCATGACCAGTGGCACCCGGGCGGATCGCAGCGATCGCCCGTTCCTGCGCGGCCAGGACGGTCCGGTAGATCGTCTCGAATTTCGAAGTGACCTTACCCGTGGCGACAACTCGCGTCAAGTCACTTTTATAAGGCTCTCCCGAAGCGCCCCAGTCGATCAGCACGAAGTCATCGTCGCGAATCCGGGTCGTCCGCGTCGGCCGGGCGTGGGGCAGGGCGGCTCTTGCGCCCACCGCCACAATCGTCGGAAAACTCGACACCGTGGCGCCGCAACGCCGCAGGGCCGTCTCCATCGCATCGGCGACGTCCTTCTCGGTGTCGTCCGGCCGCAGTCCGGCCCGTACCATCGTGAAAGCTCGCTCGGCACAACGTGTCATCTCACGGATGGCTGCAATCTCCAGCTCGTCCTTCACGGACCTCAGCTTCTCAACCCAGCCGCGGACCGCGATCAGCCCCGTCCCGGCCAGCAGGCCGGCCATCGCGTCACGCTCGGCCACCGTGCAGCCCGCCTCGAACGCCAGCGAACGCCAGCCGAGCGACTCGACCAGGTCGGCCATGGCGCGCACCAACTCGGTCCCCGAGGGCCGGATGTTCACCGCGAGCCCTGGGCATTCCTGCTCCAGTTGGGTGGTGAAACGGCCGTCGGAGACGAGGGTTTCCCGGTCCCGGCCGAAGACCAGCACGGTCGAGTCCCCGGTAAACCCTGTGAGATAACGGACATTGGTCGGCGAGGTTACGAGGAAGCCATCGGCCTCGCTCTCGCCGAGGGTTCGCCGGAGCGCCTCGCGGCGCCGCTCCCATTGCTCCATGAGCTCTATTTACCTTCCTCGACGAGCGATCGGCGATGCGGCCGTGTCAGGCATCCCGCCCACCCCGAACAAACGCGACCGGCGCAGCCAGGCCGCGCCGATCGCCAGGAGTCGACACCATCTCAGGGAGGGTCCGCGTCCGAATCACCAGTCACCACCACCGCCGTCGCCGCCGCCGCCCCAGTCACCACCGCCGCCACCTCCACCCCAGTCACCACCGCCACCACCGCCGCCCCAGTCACCACCGCCGGTGTTCCCGCCGTCGTCCCAGGACCCGCCCTGACCGCCATTATCGTCGGCGCCGATGATCCGCTCGTCCCCGGCGTCGGTGACGCCACCGGGTTGATCGGTCGGATACATGCCGGCCGAGGTCGTCTCGCCGTGGCGACCCGACATCTGGTCGTAGAGCCAGTTTCCGGCCATGGCTCCGCCGAGCCCACCCAGGAGGCCGGAGAAGAATCCGCCACCACCGCCGCGGCCGCCGTAGCCCGGCCCGCCGCCACCGTAATACCCAGGTCCGCCCGGACCCATACCGGGCCGCGGACCGCCCATCGAGCCGGGGTAGCCCGCTCCCGACGACCGACTGAACAGGTTCCCCAGCAGCCGCAGGATGATCAGCACGGCGAAGATGCCCACGCCGATCAGCAGGAATGTACCAAGCATGCCACCACCTCCGCCAACATGGCCACGAGGGGCCTGGTGACCAACCGGTGCGGGCACTCCCGCCCTTGGGGCCGCCCGATGCCTCGTGTCCGTGTAACCTTCGAGTGTTTTCTCGATCTCGCTCACGCCGGCCGCCAGACCGCCGTCAAAGTCGCGCTGTTTAAACGCTCCGATGAACGCCTGGCGGATGGCGTCCCGCCGGGATTTTGGTACTACCTGCTGGAGATGCTCGCGGATCAGCGGCTGAGAGATCACCGAATCGCGCTTGGAGAGCAGGATATACATTCCCTCATCGCGAATCTGTTGATCCCGTCTCACGGCCTCCTGGG
>JAKAUH010001014.1 GCA_021818605.1 Planctomycetota bacterium | reverse complement strand
GGGCGTGTGGTCGGACGACAGGCCGGCCGCGGTCGCCTGGATCTTCAGCGGCCCGGGCGGACCGGCGCCCAGCAGGTCGGGAGGGATCTCCAGGCGGACGAGCACGCGGCGCGCGTCGACGAGCTTTCCGATCGCGACTCCCGCCTCGACCTCCTCGCCGGGGTGGGCCGTCAGCTCGACGATCTCGCCGTCCGCCGGGACGACGAGCGGCTGGCGGAAGGTGGTCGGCTCGCGATGGCCGGGGTGGTCGGCCTCGGCCAGCGCCTTCTTCCAGAGTTCGACCGACGCCGTTGCGATCGCGAGCTGGGTCTCGGCGTCGGTCAGCAGCACCCGCGCGTCGTCGAGCTGCTGCCCGGGCACGATCTGCGAGCGCGAGACGCTCTCGATGCGCCTGACCCGTTCGCGCTGAAGCGCCACGACCTTCTCGGCACCCTGTTTTTTCAGAAGGGCCGTGTTGAGGTTGTCCTGGAGGGTCAATCGCTCGTGCGGGCTGACGCGCACGTCGATCCAGCCCAGCGTCTGCCCGGCGCGGACCCATCGGCCCGGCGCGGGCCACGGCGAATCGGGTGCCTCGCGGAGCATCCCCGCAAATGGCGAGCGCAGCTCGGTCGCGGCGGCGGGATTGTCCACAACCTGGCCGAAGATCGACACGCGTTCGGTCCACTGCGCCTCGCGCGCGGGTGACTCGGCCAGCCCGCTGTGCTCGGCCAGTTCGGTCCCGAGCTTGACGACGCCGTCGACCACCCGACGGGGTACGACGATCCGCTCCTCTTCGCCCTCGGCGGCGCGCTCGGCGCGCATCAGGCCGTGGGACATGTACGCGGCGGACAGAAGACCGCCGACCAGCCCCAGGGCGATGAGCCACTTGAATAGGACGAGAACACGCCGCATGACAGTCGGAACGCCCTCCCGGTGTCGCCCTGGCCACAGACCTGCATTATAGCCCGCCAAGATGACGGGAACATGACGCGGCGATCAAGAATCGCTCATCGAGGCCAGATTTGGTGCGTCTACTGCGGGCCGACGACGGTGCTCTGGAGGGCACCGGGAAGAGTCTTGCCGACCCCCGCGTTCTGCTGCTGCTGGAACTGGAGCAACACGCCGCCCAGGCCCGAGGGGACACCCGGCGTCGCCTGGAGCGCCGTGCCGATCTCGGTCGGATTGAGGCCCCCGACCAGCTCGAGGCCGTTGATCTCGACGCCGATCTTGCGGAGCGCAGTCATTGCGTCAATGTACGAGGAGCGCGTCTGGTGGTACAGGTCCTCGGCGTCGCGCACGCGCAGGAAGTCGAACCCCGACTGACCCTGGCGGAAGGCCCGGGTGGTCAGCTCGATGTTCTCGCGGGTGCGCGGCAGGATCTCGCGCAGGTGCTCGACCTGGTTCAGGGCTCGCTCGTACTGCTCGAACGACGAGGTGAGCTGGTCGGCCAGCGCCAGTCGCAGCCGCCTGTACTCGGCCTGCTGTTGCCGGAGCATTCCCTGCGCGTTGATGACGGCGCCTCGGTTGCGGTTGAACAGCGGGATGGGCGCCGAGACCAGCGTGCTCACCGAGTTGAAGTCACGGACATAGTCGCGCTGGATGACCGTCTGGACGTTGACGTTTGGCACGACCATCCGCCGCTGGAGTTGCACCTCGACCTCGGCTTCGCGGACTGACGCCGCCTGGGCGCGGAGCACGGGGCTCTCGGACATCAAACGGTTCAGGACCTCATCCCATTCGAAGCCGGGCAGCGCGGACTCGGGCTCGTCGGGCAGGGTGGTCGGGGGCAGTTCCGGCACGCCGACCAGGTTGACCAGTTGCCGCCAGGCGGCCCGGTGTCGGATTCGCGCGTCCTGAAGCGAGGCCCGGACGGCACTCACATGGATCTCGGCCTGGAGCAGGTCGGGGCGCGCGGCCTGCCGGGCCTCGACCAGCCGCGCGATGATCTTCACGTCATCCTCGGCGAGTCGCTGGAGCTCGGCGGCGGTGGCGATCGCCTGCTGCGCGCCCAGGACCTCGTAATATCGCACGCGCACGTCATTGAGCACCCGGCCGACCTGGGCCCTGAGCTGAAGGCATCGCATCTCGACCTCAAAACGCTCGGCCTGGCCGGCGAGGCGGAGTTTGCCGGCGGTGACGATGTCCTGGCTGATGAAGGCGCCCTGCGTGGCACCGCGTGACATCTGCGATGGCGTGGACTGGACCCAGCCCGCCGTCGGATTGGGATAACGCGTGAGCTGTCGCAACAGCCCCTGCTGCTGCTGGACGAGCCCCTCGGCGGCGCGGATCGTGGGGTTGTTGCGGATGGCCAGGTTCTCGATCTCGGCGAGCGAGAGCGAGGAATGTTCGGTGGGTGCTTCGGTCGGCGAGGCGCCTCGGCCGGGGTTTGTCGCGCCTGGAGCTGGCAATGCCGGCAGGCCGGGCGTCGCCTGCCGGACGACGGGACGGCTCGCGCTGGCAATCCGGGTGCGGCGGCTGGCCGGCATCGCGGCACGGGTCGAGCGCGGGGGCTCATCCGCGTGGCCAGGGACGAATCCCGGGCCGAGCGAGGCCAGCCAGGCCATCAGCATCGTCGGGAGCCGCCTCGCCATCCGGTTCGCCTCCTGCATCCAAGGTCCGGTGGGGCTGCTTGCGGCAGGCGCGGTCCCCGCGCCGGTTGATTCCGCTATCGGTTTTATCGGTCAGTCGCAGTCTGAGCATCCAGCCTGATGGATCGAAGTTCCCCGGTCGTTTGGCCTTGCCGATTGTAGTGATCGCGAAGCCGCGTCCACCGGCGCTTCTGGACGGCGAAGTACAGGACCGGCAGGAACACGTCGATCACCTCGTCGGCGATGAGCAGTCCGCCCAGCACCGGCGCGGCCATCGGGCGGATGACCTCGGCGCCGACGCCGGTGGACCAGAGCATCGGCGCGATCGAGAGAATCGCGGCGCCCTCGGTCAGGAGCTTGGGGCGAAGGCGGTGGATCGCACCTTCAAGGATGGCCTGGCGCAGCTCGTCGATCGAGCCGATCCGCTCGAGGCCGCCGCGCTCGTCGATCGCCTCGCGCAGGTACACGAGCATCACGACGCCCGTCTCGACCGCCATGCCGAAACAGGCGATGTAGCCGACCTGCACGGCCACGCTGAACGGGAAGCCGAACATCCACTGGAAGATCGCTCCGCCGGCCAGCGCGCCCAGGACGCTCGTCATCATCAACAGCGCGTCGGTCCAGTTCCGGTGCGTCAGGTAGAGGATCAGGGCGATCAGCGCGATCACCGCCGGGAAAACGATGCGGAGCGTGCGCTGGGCTCGGACCTGGTGCTCGAAGGTGCCGGTCCATTCGAGATACATGCCGGACGGGAGCTTGACCTTCGCCGCGACGACCCGCCGGGCTTCCTCGACGAAGCCGACCTCGTCGCGGTCCCGAACCAGGCACTGGACGTAGGCACGCAGGAGGCCGTTCTCGCTCTTGATCACCGACGGGCCCTCGACAACGCGGACGTCGGCGACGGCCGAGAGCGGGATCTGCACGAGCCGCGCCTCGGCCGCTTTCTGAGCCTGTCGATCCGAGGCGGACACGGTCGCCGCCCGGCCCATCGCTTCATCCCGGGCCGGCAGATCGGAAGAGCGTCG
>JAKAUH010000366.1 GCA_021818605.1 Planctomycetota bacterium | reverse complement strand
GGATGACCGGTTGAAACGGCGTAGCGTGACGACTGGGTGAAGACCAGGATCGTCTCGATCTCGAGCTCCAGTCCGGCCGATTTCAGGGCCCGCCGATAGCGCGAGAGGTTCCCAGGGTTGAGGGCCGATTCCGGGAGCAACGGAAGGACCAGGCTCAGCCTGACCGGGTCCTGATTCCCACCGAGCGACTCGCTGCGCGGCATCTCCGGCGGTTCTCCTTCGAAACAACGTGCCCTCGACTCGCGCTCGCCCGGCTGAGATGAGAAGCCCTGAGGGCGGCCGTGAATCATTCAAGGTTTCCTCGGCGAGTCTGCCATCATCGGCGCTGGAACGCGCTGTCCAGGCCCGGCCGGTGGCAAGCATCGATCGGCTGGCGGATGAACCAGGGGCCATGAGCATGGTCCGCGATCCCCGTGGACTCGGGGGCCGCGCAATGTCACCCCTTCACCATCCAGATCTTAGTTCAATCCCGCAAATCGATCAAGCGAACGCGCGACGGACGTCCCATGCGGTCGACTCCCGTCAACGTCGCGACCACGCGCCGGCGACCCGAGTCGGCGCCTGCGGTTCTCCCACCACGCCTACCTTGCACACGCCGGGCGACGTTGCCACCGCGCGGCGCGCCGTAGTATGGTTAAGATGCCCCCACGCATTGCCGGGGCGTCCGTTTCCCGATCAGTGGCCGAACACGGGATGATTCGCCTTGAGGACCGTCATCACCGGCGGAGCTGGATTCATAGGGTCGCATCTCTGCGAGCGCTTCCTGGCTGAGGGCCACGAGGTCATCTGCGTGGATAACCTCCTGACCGGCAGCCGGCGCAACATCGAGCCCCTGCTCGGGGACCATCGCTTCCGCTTCGTCGAGCACAATGTCTCCGAGCCGATCGAGGTGGACGGGCCGGTCGACAACGTGCTGCACTTCGCCAGTCCGGCCAGCCCGGTCGATTACCTCATGCATCCCATACCCACCCTGAAGGTTGGGTCACTCGGCACGCATAACGCCCTGGGACTGGCGAAGGCCAAGGACGCGCGGTTCCTGCTCGCCAGCACATCCGAGGTCTACGGCGACCCCGAGGTTCATCCCCAGCGCGAAGATTACTGGGGCCACGTCAATCCGATCGGCCCACGCGGCTGCTACGATGAGGCGAAGCGGTTCGCCGAGGCCATCACCATGGCCTATCACCGCTACCATGGGGTCAAGACTCGCATCGTGCGCATTTTCAACACCTACGGCCCCCGGATGCGGCTCGACGACGGCCGCGTCCTCCCCAACTTCATGGGCCAGGCCCTCCGCGGCGAGCCGATCACGGTCTATGGCGAGGGCCAGCAGACCCGCAGCTTCTGCTACGTCAACGACCTGGTCGACGGAATCTACCGCCTGCTCAACGCCGATTTCTCCGAGCCGGTGAACCTCGGCAACCCGGCCGAAATCACTGTCCTCCAGCTCGCCCAGGAGATCATCGCGCTGGTCGAGGGCACGCGGAGCACGATCATTTACAAGGATCTTCCCCAGGATGACCCGAAGCGGCGCAAGCCCGACATCACCCGCGCCCGCCAGCTCCTCGGCTGGGAACCGGTCGTGGAGCGATCGGAGGGCCTCCGGCGCAGCCTCCAGTACTTCCGCAGCGTGGTAAAATAGGCGTGATTCGACCCGGCAACGTCGAGAATCCTGGTCCGGAATCGCTCGCACGGGACTGGATCGCCGTATTCCGCTGATCCGCGACCCCGGAGATTTGAGCGAACGGCATTCGTTGAGTCGCGCGGAAGCGCGGGGACTCCGTTCGAAATGAATGTGCGTTGTGTTCGATGTTCTGCGCCTGTGCGCGCACAGATCTTCGGAAGGACGGCATTCGGCCGGAACCGTGTTTTCAATTATGGTTAGTTCGCCCGTTCACCGGCTGATTATCTGCCGCCAGATTCTCCGAGGATCTCCATCGCCGCGTTGCGGCCGTTGACGGCGATCACGCTGCCGCCCGGGTGGGTGCAGGCGCCGCAGAGATAGACGCCCGGCATCGGCGTGCGCGGGGAAAGTCGACGATCCCACATGTAAGGCGGCAGGCATTCGCCCTGGAAGATGTGGCCGCCGACAAGGCCGACCTCGCGCTCGATGTCCGGCGGGCCGAGCACCTGCGCATCGAGCACGGCGGTTGGCAAGTTGTCGCAGAACCGAGCGATCGACGCGAGAGCGAGCGATTTCACGTCCTCGCGGCGCGAATCCCAGTCTCCTTTCGCGAAGGTATGCGGGACATACTGGGCGAAGACGCTCATCGTGTGCATCCCCTCGGGGGCCACGGTGGCGTCGTGCGCGGTCTGGAAATAAAGCTCGGTCCAGAGCCGCTCGGGCAGTTCGCCGGCGCGGGCGCGGGCGTAGCCCTCGCGCCACTGGTCCTTCGTCATCGGCGTGTTGATCTGGCCCAGGTGGTGGGGCATCCAGGTCCCCGGCCGGGCCGAGAAGCTGGGCAACTCGCGGAGGGCGACGTTCAGCTTGACGGTGCAGCCGACCTGGGGAATCGCCTCGACCCGCTCGCGCCAGGACGGGTCGGCCGCGTCGCCGAGCAGCCGGAGGGTCGTCCGGGGATCGGCGTTGGAGATGACGCGGGCCGCCTCGATCCGCTCGCCTCCGTCGAGCTCCACCCCGCCGCCCGGCAGGATCCTCGCGACCGGAACTCCGGTGGCCACCACCGCGCCGGCCTCGCGAGCGATGTCGCAGAGGATGAACGAAACCATCCCCATTCCCCCCTGCACATACCCCCACATTCCTGGCATCCCGCCCAGCCGGCCGGACTGGTGGTGAAAGTGGATCGAGGCGGTCCCCGGGTCGTGCGGGCTGGCGAAGGTGCCGATCACGCCCTGACCGAGGTAGGCGGACTGGAGTCGCTCGTCCTGGAGGAAATGCTCGACGTACTCCACCATCGACCAGTCGAAGAGTACGCCGAGCGCCTCGGCGTCTCCAGCCAGGCGCCGCTCGATCTCCTCGCGGGCCGGCGCGCGACCGATCCAGAGGTCGCCATCCCCTTCCGGCCGCAGCGCGTCGCGGAGGCGCCGCTTCACGTCGCTGAAGGCCCGCCAGCCCGCCAGGTCGCCCGGTGCGAATCGGGTGATCTCGTCTTCGCACTTCCGGTCGTCGTCCCAGAGCTGGATGCTCGTCCCGTCCTCGAACGGCACGAAGAGTCCCGCCGTCGCGGGCGTCCAGCGAAACCCGTGCGAGGCCATCCCCAGCTCGTCGATCACGCGCGGGTGGAGTAATCCGACCAGGTACGCACATGGGCTGACGCGCGCCCCCGGCCAGACCTCCCGCAGCGTGCAGGCCCCGCCGACCCGGTCGCGGCCCTCCAGGACCAGGACCTGCTGGCCGGCCCTTGCCAGGTACGCCGCGCAGCTCAGTCCATTGTGCCCGGCGCCCACCACGATGGCGTCCCATCGCGTCGTGGCAAGCTCGGCCAGCGGTGCGGGCAGGCCCAGCACTCCCAGGTTCGCCGCGGCCGGCGTGAGAGTTTTCGTCATCGCTACCATCGGTACTATCCCTCCATCGGTGTTCCTTGTTCTAATCGTCCGTATAGTAAATGAGCGAGATTTGAGGTCGAATCGCAGG
>JAKAUH010000510.1 GCA_021818605.1 Planctomycetota bacterium | reverse complement strand
CCTCGATGTTCCGATGCTCATCACCCGGCCCGGCCGCGAATTCCATCCTGAGGAGCCGGGTTCGGACGAACTGGACGAGGCCGGACAAAGTTAGAATCAGTCCCCAAAGCAGCCGTCGCGATCGAGCAGGGTGGGTGAAAACCACCATCCGTCTTCCAGGGCTTGATCTGAGTCTGTCCCACGGGAACGGGGCCGGAGGATGGTCCGTGGGCAACGCGGCCCACGACGGCCGGACGGGATCGAGCCCGGATCGGATCGGGTCGGATCGAGCCGCGCCCGGCTCAGGGACGCTGACGAAGTCGACTCCGGATCCCGGGTGGAAGCGGCCGTGGATCTCGGGGCGACGGGCCAGGATGCCGGTATCCTGGCGACCGTCTCAGCACTCCAGGGCATTTCGCCGAGGCGACGGGTAGGAGGGGGACGGGGCTTACGGGGCCGGGAGAGGAGACGAGCATGTCCGGAGCGGAATCCGATCTGCGAAGTCGATTCCTCGGCTGCCTGGTTGGCTGTGCGGTCGGCGATGCCCTGGGGGCGCCTTTTGAGGGCTACTGGGACCACCAGTTGCCCGTCCGCGACGACCTGCTGGCGGGGTTCGCCGAGTTCGAGGGATACCCGCGCGGCCAGTACACCGATGACACGCAGCTCACGCTCGCGACGGTGGAGTCGATCGTCGGCCGTCGGGAGCTGGACACGGCGGACATTGCCCGCGCGATCGCCGGGTTGTGGAAGCACCAGTCGGTGGTCGGGCCGGGCGGTGCCTGCACGTTCGCCGCGAATGCGTTCCTCAGGACCGGCGACTGGAGGACCTGCGGCGCCCCGGTGGGCCAGGCGGGCAATGGGACGGCCATGCGCACCGCCGCACTCGGGCTCTATTTCCTCGGCGATCCCGAGGGTCTGCCGGCGGCTGCGGCCGACGTGTCGTGGATCACGCACCAGGACCCGCGGAGCGTGGCCGGCGGCATCGCGATCGCCGCGGCTGCCCGGCGGCTGGCCGCGACGGAATCGGGCCGAGGACCCGCGCTCCTGGATCCTTCCACGTTTTGCCGCGCGGTCGCCGCGGCGGCCCGGCCGTATGACGCGGTGTTCGCCGAGCAGATCGAGAGGCTTGCCGCGCGGCGGGACGAGGACCGCGATGCCGCCGTCGCGGCCATCGCCTGGGCTGGCTCACCCCGACCAGAATTCGAACGGCCGATCATCACGCCCTACGTCGTCCCCACGGTGCTCGCCGCGCTCTGGGCGGTGCTCCGGCATCCCTCATCCTGGCACGATGCCGTTTCCGAGGCGATCGGTCTGGGCGGCGACGTCGATACCCTGGGCGCGATCGTCGGAGCACTGTCGGGGGCGTTTCTTGGCATCTCGGCGATCCCCGAGCTTCTGGTCGCGTCAGTTCGGGACTCGGCGCGGATCCAGGCCCTCGCCTGCAGGTATCACGAGCTGGTCGTCGCTCGTGGTGTCCGGACCGCCCCGTAGCCGACGTCGGCCGACTGTCCCGTGTTCGCTCAATCCAGCCCGCGCGAGCGGTCGCGGATGGAGAGGCGGCGGGCGTCGACGTCGTCGGGGAGGTCGAGGAGCTGTCCGACGACCAGATTCGACGGGTCGGGGATGACCTCTCGGTTCAGCTCGTACAGTTCGTCGGCGCGGCGGGCGTCGCCCAGGACATCGCGGGCGATCGAGCGCAGGGAGTCGTACCGGCGGACCTTGTAGACCGGCCGCGAGGTGAGGGACGACGAGGAGTGCGGCCGTGCGGTCAGGCGGGGCGCGGCCGCCGTGGTCGGTAGCGTGTTGGCGAAGTCTTCGAATCGGCCGGTCCTTCGACTGGTTCGGGCGAGAGAGGTGTCGTTGCTGGCGTTGGCCTCGTCGTCGCCGACGCTGATGGGAAGTTCCAGCTCGGGCTCGGCACCGCCGGGACGGCGGGAGCTCGACGCAACGGCCGGTTCGGGCGTGCGGGCTCGGCGCGTCGCCGACCGCGGATTGGCCTGGGCGAGGTCACCGGCCGCGGTCGAGCGACCTCGGTAGGCGGACGCCGACCGCGACGGCCGACCGACCAGGGCAGGATCCAGATCCTCGGGGGCCGGGATCAGGATCACGTCGTCGATGTGCAGGTCGTTGATGTCCGGATACTGCTGCGAGTTGGCCTTCCAGAGCGCCTTGTAGTACCGCCCCGAGCCGTAGTAGAGGCGTGAGATGGTCCAGTAGTTCTCGCCGCGGGTGACCGTGTGCAGCGCGGGCTCGACCCGCGCCGCCTTCGGCGAGGCTCCTTCACCCTGGCTTCCCGCTGCGCGTCGGTCGGTCGCGAGCCCTGCCGATGCGAGCCCTGCCGATTCGGTCTCGAGGGCCCCGGCGGTCTCGGATGTTGATTCGACGATCCGGCCAGCGAGCCGCGGGCTCCGGCCGACCACGCCGCTCGAGGTGCCGACGATGTCGCGCGGGCCTTCGCTCCGAACGTTGCCCGTGGAGTGGGCCTCCGCCACCAGGTCCGACGGGATGTGGCCCTTGTTTGGGATCGGCACCCAGCCCTCGCCGGTGGTCGGCGCGGCCGACAATGCGGCGGGCGTGGCTGCCGGGTTCGTCGCGTTCGCGGTGCCGAGGGCACCCGACGTTGCGGTGGGATCGGCCGCCGGGTTCATCACGTTCGCGGTGCCGAGGACACCCGGTGACTCGTCGCTCGCGGGCCTGTGGGTGGTCGCGGACTCGGAGAGCGGCGTAGCCGGCTCGCTCGGCCGCCCGAGGCCCCCCGGCTCGATGGACGCGGGCGGTAGAGTCTGGATCCCTGCCGCCTGCTCGTCCGCTCCGAGCGATTTATCGGTGTGGCCCAGACTGCCGACGGCGGGGGTGGGCTCGTTCTTCGATTTCAGTTCGTCCTTCGGTTTCTGGTCCGGCCCGGGCCCATTCTTCGGCATCAGGCTGGCCCCGGATGGAGGGTCAGCCGGCCGGCTCTCGTGACCGTCGAGGTTCCCGGGTTGACCGGGATGGGCCTCGGGCGCGGGAGTAGGAGCGGGAGCAGGAACGGGCACGGGTGCAGCAGCGGATTCGGACTTCGCCGGCTCGGGATACTCTCTGGGGACCGCGGCGGGCGGTGTGCCAGCCGAGGGCGGCGCCTCCTGGTCGATTCGCGGTAGCGGCTGCGACGTGGTCAGGCCGCCGGGCATGGGCATGGGCGTCGCGGGAGGCCCATCGAGTCGCGGCGGCCCGGACTCGCCCGCGGATGGCGGTCCGGCCGGGCGGCCCGTCGCGGCCGGGATCGGCGCCGGCGCGGGCATGTCGGTTCCGCTCGCGGCAGGCGAGGGCGCCGGCGCGGTCGTGGGGTGCTCGACCTGTTTCGGTTCGGTGGCAGGCTTCGACTCACCCGGCGCGGGACGGGCTTTCGGATCGCCCGGCTTCGGCCCGTCCTTCGCGACGGCCGCCTTGGAGTCGGCGCCCGCGACCTCGGTGGGCGCGGCGGCCGTCGCGGTCGGGGGCGGAGAGATCGGCGGCGCCTCGCCAACCAGCAGAAGGCCCCCCGGTTCGGGCGTGGGGCTCGCGGGCTTCTCGCTGGGCTTATCGCCGGGCGTGGGGCTCACGGGCTTTTCGCTGGGCGTCGATGCCTCTGGCTT
>JAKAUH010000492.1 GCA_021818605.1 Planctomycetota bacterium | reverse complement strand
GATGGCGAGCGAACGCGACAGCACCGAAACCGCCGATGGATCGACGTGGCTTCCGAGATCGCAACCGACGAAGTGATCGATAACCCACCCCCTCCCGCATCAAAAGCCGCCCAGTTCCAGGTCGAGCGCCGGCAACGCCAGCTCCTCGTCGTCCTGCGCGTAAATACTCGCGACGGCCTCGGCCGAAAACACCGCATCAAAATCCTCGAGGAACTCATTCTCAAATTCGCATGAATAGAGCCGCGGCCCGAGTATCTGCCGCTGGTCTTCCAGGTCGGCCGCCGAGATCCGGGGCGAGTCCGCCGATCGAGCGTTGATGCGCTCCCAGCCCGGATCTCCATCGTGCCACTTCTCGAAGAACCAGCCGGCCCGACCTCGCGGCGTCGAGAGCGCCACCAGCCGGCCTCTCGATGCGATCAGCATCGGGGTCGTCGCCGCCATCACGTCGTCGGGGATTCTCGAGGCTTCGTCGAGCACAACCAGCCGCGGTCCGCTGAATCCCCGGATCGTGTCGCCGTCGCCCGGCAGCGCCACGATCTCGGAGCCGTTCGCGAGCTTGATGGAGCCGGCCAGCTCCTTGACAGAGGGCACCGGGCGGAGTTGCCGGTAGAACCGCAGCACCTTGTCGAACAGGAGCAGCGACTGCCGCTCTGACCGGCTCACAAGCAGCACAAGCGAATCATCGCGGTAGCACGCCTCGTTCAACGCTAGGATGGCCGTGCTCGTGCTCTTACCTAGCTGGCGACTGCATAGGAGCAGTATCCGGCGGGCCTGCGAGCGCAGAAGCCGCTCTTGCCACGGATCGGGGTCCATGCCGACGTCCCGCATCGACTGGGCGCCGTCGAGCGCCCGGGCGAGATTATCCCATTCCATCGCCATTTGCCTCCGCCTCGATGCGACCCACCCGCTTGAACGCCGCCGCCACCCTGACCCGGGCCGCCGGGTCGTCGGGGAAGGCAGACATCACGGCCGCCACGACCATGCCCAGCGACAGCGACGAGCCATCCGGGCCGGACAGCTCGATCGACTCCCGCGGCTTGCCAACCAGGTGCTCCAGCAGCAGCCGGCTCGCCGTGGTGTCGCCCGCCCGCGCCGACTCCATCAGGCTGCGATATATATCCTGGATGTCGTCCGCCGTCGCGCAGTCGAGCAGCGACCTCCGTAGCTCCTGCATCCGCCGATTGACCGGGTTCCCGCGTGCGATCTGGTTGCCCGCCCCGAACCGGCCCGTCATCCGGTCCCGCCCATCGCCGTCCATCGATCCGTTGGTCTCGCTCATAATGTCAGACTCCCGTGAATACGAACCCGAACGCCATCAGCCCCGCCCCCCGCAGCGCCTCCAGCGCGAGCCGCATGGTCCGGCCCGATGTCGCCGCGTCGTCCAGGACCAGCACCAGCGACGGCCGGGGGTCCGGGAGCGCCAGGACCTCGAACGCCGCCTGCTCCCGGGCCGCCCATGGCCCATGCCGCGTCTTCTCGCCGATCCGAGCCAGCGCCGTGGCATACCGCAGCCCCAACGCGGCCGCCGCCGCCTCGCCGATCAGGGCCGCCGCGTAGGGCAGGCCCCGCGCCGCCGAGGCTCCCGGCGGCGGGGTCGTGACGATCGCGTCCCGGGGCAGGACCGGGCTCCAGCGGCGAATCAGGGCCGCCAGCGCCTGGCCGAACGCGACGGCCTGACCGGGGTCGTAAGGCGCGGCGGACTTCCACGCCATCAAGGCCGATCGGTCCGCCCGGGCTCGCGAACAGGCCCACACGCCGAGGGCGGACCGCGCCTGATGCGACGGCCTGAACCGGCCGGCGGGCTCCCGGAAGGTCCGGCCGCCCCGCTCGACTGCGATCAGATTTCGACGTCGGCGCTTGCGTGGGATCATGGGCGGTACAACCGGGGTTAACGGTGGATGCGTGATGTCAGGGGCGCGAACCTCGCTGGACCACTCGAAGCGGCGGATCGGGCAAAATCGGCCGGCGGCGCTGCGAGAGCGTCGCCGCGACCGCCGTGGCGCAGGCGGAGCAGGTCACGAAGACCATCCGCCGCCCGTCTGGGGGGCGGATCTCGATTGCCGCGACGGGCTCGGCGATCACCTCGGCGCAGCTCGCACAGGTCGGTCTCGACATCGGACGGGCTCCTGGTCAGGGGTGGAACGGCTCGCGATCCAGCAGAAGCGACCCGCCGAGTGCCCGATGCAGCTCGGCCGCGCAATCGGCGGCATCTCGGCCGGCGGGCTCGGGCGGCGGGGCCGCGAGCCACGCCTGGAGTGCCAGGCTGCACGGCCCGCACAGATCGGCCGCCAGGGCGTGCAGGCCGCCAGCTCCCGAGATCCGGGCTATCGATGGGTCGTTCGCGGGTTGGCGGCAGCGGTCACATGTGATGACCACGGTCCTCATGGGGTGATCTCCTCGGGGGGCTTGGCCTGACGCCGCTCGGGCAGGCGCTGGCGGACGGACTGGGCACGGTCACCGAACGTCTCGGCGGACGAACTCGGCCAGCGGAACCCGCACAGGTAGCCGGGCCACCAGTAGCGAATCAGGTTGCGGCCTGCGACGTGCAGATCGGTCCAGTCCTTCGCCCCCGCCGGCCGGATCCGGCGGGCGTGGGCCGGCCATCGGTCCGCCGCCGCGTTGCCCGCCTCGTCCGCATCGGTCGCGACGAACAGCCGGCCGGCCTGACAGAGCAGGTCGACAGCGGCCGCCGGGGGCTGGTTGCTGGCGCCGCCGAGGGTCGCGACGACAACCGGCAGGTGGGCCAGCTCCTGGCGGAGCAAGAGCGCGTCGAACTCGCCCTCGCACACGATTACATCGGACCCGGGCCGAACCGCCGCCGGGTCCGGGAATAGGACCGGCCGCCCGCGATAGACCTCGATGTACTTCGCGCCGCGCACGAGACCCAGCCGCCGGACCTTTACCAGCTCGGGCCGGCCGCGGTCGAGCCACGGAACCACTACGCCGGACAGCGGCCATGTGCCCGATCCGTCCCGCCGCGGGACCCGCAACCGATCGGCATAGCCCAGCCGGGCCGCCCGGATCGTCTCGGGCTCCAGCCCGCGGGCCATCAGGTACGCCAGGGCCTCGGCGCCGGCAGGCTCCCAGAGGCGGCCGGCAGCCTCGTCGACGATCGCCGTGATAGCATCAACCGTGAATGCATTTTCCGGCTGGCGGGGGGCCTGCCGGGTCAAAAAGGGTTCTTGACCTTGGGCTGACTCTCTAACTTGTTGGCTGTTCGGCAGTTGCGGATTCCCGCCGCCGCGCCAAGAATGGTCAAGAACCCTAGGGGGCGAGGTTTTTGACCTTGGCGCCGCGAGGGGGCCGGAAGCCTCGCGCGTGCGTGGGGAGACGTACTTCTTGACTATATCTATCCCGGGGATCGCCACGCCTGTCTGGCCAGCGATCCACCCGACCGCCTCGCGGAACGCCGCCCCCCTCAGACGCATCACCAGGTCGAGCGCGTCGCCGTGGGCGCCACACCCGTAGCACCGCCACCAGGGCTTGCCCGGGTCAACCATCCATGATGGATTGGGGTCATCATGGAAGGGGCATCGCCACCAGAGCCGCCGCCCCTTCTCGCCGCGCCGGCCCGGGGCCGGACCCATCAGGGCCGTC
>JAKAUH010000251.1 GCA_021818605.1 Planctomycetota bacterium | reverse complement strand
GCTGGAACGGTATGTGACCGCTCGCGATGAGGCGGCGTTCGCCGCACTCGTCGCGCGGCACGGACCGATGGTGCTGGGCGTCTGCCGTCGCGTGCTCCGCGACGAGCGGGACGTCGAGGACGCGTTCCAGGCGACGTTCCTCGTCCTGGTCCGCCGGGCCGGTGCGATCCGCGACGGTGACCTCGTCGGCCGTTGGCTGCACGGCGTGGCGCATCGCGTCGCCGTGCGGGCGCGGGCGCACTCGGCCCGCCGGTTCGTCCACGAGCAGGCGACGAGCGCGACGATTGAGCCCGCGGCTGTGGCCTCGGGTCCGGCCGACCTCGAGCGTCGCGAACTGCTCTCCATCGTGGACGAGGAGGTCACGCGACTTCCCTCGACCCTGCGAGATCCTGTTGTCCTCTGCTACCTCGAGGGGATGACGCACGATGAGGCCGCGCGGCGGCTACGGTTGCCGGTCGGCACCGTGCGCAGCCGGATGGCCCGGGCGCGCGACGTCCTCCGCCGCCGGCTCGCCCGGCGTGGGGTGGCCGCGGATGGTGCGGCGCTCTCGGCCGCACTGATTCGGGTGCCCGTGCTTCCCGAATGGCTCGACGCGACGGTCCGCAGCTCATGGAGTTTCGCGACCAGTCCGGCGACGGCCGCCGCCGCGTCCCTCGCGACGGCCCGGCCCGCCGCCATCGCCCGGAGGATCCTCTTGACCATGACCATCACAAAGCTTTCGTACCTGGGCGCGGCCGGTTTCGGCCTTGTGCTGGCCCTTGGCAGTGTCCAGTCGCTTGCTTTTCGAGCCCCGAACGAGGCGAAATCGATCGAGAGCGCCTCGGCTCCTCCCCATCAACATGGTGAGCCAGCCGATGCGGCTAAACCCTCCGTCAAGGACTCCGCGGCCCGGACCGACCGGATCGCCGCCATGGTCTCGGTCGTGGCCAGCATCGAAGGCGAACTCAAGCGTTCGAACGCGTCGCTCTCCTTGATGCAAGATCAGCTCCGCAAGGTGCGTGGCGAGCTCGACGCGATCAGCCGCGACGAGCGGCAGGCCAACGCCCGACGAGCCTCCTTGCCTCCACCAGCTCCGGCGAGAAAGCCGGCCGCCGCCATCAATCCCGATCGTCCCCACCTCATCGTTCTCCGCCTGCATACCTCCGAGCAGTGGACGATGGTCGTTTCGCCTGACGGAGCGAAGGTCGCCGTCTGCGATATGCAATCCGGCAAGTCCCAGCCAGTGCGGTTGCGTGCGATTCGAGGAGTTCGACGTCGGATCTTTCCCATGATCAGAGGCGACGGCAATGCCGGTAGGCTGGGGGGGTTGCCTGGCTGGGTCGCCCAGTCTACCACCCCCTGGTTTGTCGCGGAGGATATCGACAGTAACCACAAGATTACTCGCATCGCCGCGTTCCATGTCTGGGATGCGACCTGGATCGAACTCGAGCTCCCCGAACCTGTCGATCAGTCCTGCGTGATTAACGCCCTACCCGGCTACATCCAGATCGGCCGTCGGATCTATGCTCTCGGTCTGGAGGCCAGACGCTGGGGTAGCCTGGAAATGCCTCCGGGGAATGACCCGAAGACGTTCTTTGGGTGGGGCTCGCTTTGTGCGGAACAAGGTGGCAAACTCTATCGGTTCAACCCCAAGACCGGCGTCTGGGACGACGTTTACGCCCGCTTAATCGAAGGCGCGGCGGCGGCCGCGTCCGCCTCCGGCAAGTAGAAATCTGGGTCGCCCACCCGCATTTTCGAAGAAATCCGGATGTCCCCGGTCGTCCGCCGTCTCTCATCATGTGGAGAGGGCGGACGACTTCGTTTACCGGGGCGGGCGATGGATGGACCCGGCCGAACGCGGGAAGTCCGCGCTCGCCGACTGGGATCATGGCTTTCGCTCGAACTCCTTTTCGCGATTCGAGATAGTTCGGAAATCCGCCGCCCGCCCCGGCGGATTCCGCGCTTTTTTGGAATTTGGATGACGCAATTCGGGGGTCTCGGGGCACTATTCTCTGCGGGATGTCGCCCAGTCTCTGGGGTGATTGTCGCGAGACCCAGAATTCCGGGCCGCGCCGGACGAAGATAGGAACGGACCTGCCGCTTGTTTCGTCAAACCGGGAGAGAGACGCGCCCGAGCCGAGAGCAAGGGGCCAATGCCCCGCGATTCCTCGGCGCGGGCGGTCGTGTCACAGTCCCGGACGGATTGGACATGCAACCAGGATCGAGGATGACGAACCGGCGTCGAGACGCCCGAGGGATTTCGTTCGAGGCCCTTTCGGACCCGGATGGCGCCCGCTACAATGACGAACGTCCGAGCCTGGGCGTGGGACCATGCGTGCCCCTTCCTGGCGGCCAGCGAGTCGATGTGGCAGGACCTTTCAAGCCGTCAGACGCGGACCCAGTCGGATTGACCACCTTTCGAGTCGACTTTTAGGAAGCTTTCATGTCGCAGCCTGTGGACGCCTCGGGCCCGGAGCGGCTGAGCGAGAACGACGTGGCGGCGATTGACCACCTGCGCGATGCCTATGCCCGGCTGCGCAAGGAGCTGGGCCGGGTGATCGTCGGCCAGCAGAACGTGATCGAGCGGCTGGCGATCTGCCTGTTCGCCCGCGGCCACGCCCTGCTGATGGGCGTTCCCGGCCTGGCCAAGACCCTGATGGTCAACAAGCTCGCCGAGACGATGTCGCTGAAGTTCAGCCGCATCCAGTTCACGCCCGACCTGATGCCGATGGACATCACCGGGACCGACATCCTCCAGGATACTCCGGAGGGTCGGCGCGAGTTCCAGTTCGTCCACGGGCCGGTGTTCGCCAACATCGTTCTGTCCGACGAGATCAACCGCGCCCCGCCGAAGACCCAGGCCGCCCTGCTCGAGGCGATGCAGGAGCATAACGTGACGGTCATGGGCAAGGTGTTCCACCTCGAGGAGCCGTTCCTCGTCCTGGCGACGCAGAACCCCGTCGAGCAGGAGGGCACGTATCCGCTGCCCGAGGCGCAGCTCGACCGGTTCATGTTCCTGATCGAGCTCGATTATCCGACCGAGGCCGAGGAGATCCAGATCGCCCGCACCACCACTGGCGATGCGCTGCCGACACTCGAGCACCTCATGCATCCAGAGGAGATCCTCCGGCATCAGAGCCTGGTGCGGCGGGTCCCGGTCCCGGACCACATTTATTCCTATGCCGCGCGGCTGGTGCGCAAGACCAGGCCCCACGGCTCGACCGCGCCGGCGTGGCTGAAGCCGCTGGTCTCGTGGGGGGCAGGCCCTCGCGCCGTGCAGTACCTCATCCTGGGCGCGAAGGCCCGTGCGGCGCTCCTGGGCAGCTACATGGCCCGGCTCGAGGACGTCCAGGAAGCCGCCGTCCCGGTGCTCACGCACCGGATCATCACCACCTTCGCCGCCCAGGCCGAGGGGATCGACGCCAAGAAGATTGTTCGTCGCCTCGTGGAGGAGACGGACGCGGAACATTGATCTTTTTCAAGTGGTCAGTGGTCAGTGGTCAGTTGACCACTGACCACTGACCACTGACCACTGACCACTGACCACTGACCACTGACCACTGACCACTGACCACTGACCACTGACCACTGACCACTGACCACTGACCACTGACCACTGACCACT
>JAKAUH010000091.1 GCA_021818605.1 Planctomycetota bacterium | reverse complement strand
TCCGGCGATGTGCCCGTCGCGCGGTTGCTGGCGGTGGCCGCCGGCCGCGATCGCGCCCAGGCCGCCTGCCAGGCAGCGGGCGTCGAGGGAGTGTCCATCGCGATCGACAATTGCCCGCACCAGGTCGTCCTCGCCGGCCCGCCGGACCAGGTCGAGCGCGTGGCCAGCGACTTGAAGGACCAGAACGTCC
This sequence comes from Planctomycetota bacterium, assembly GCA_021818605.1. GTDB lineage: Bacteria > Planctomycetota > Planctomycetia > Isosphaerales > Isosphaeraceae > JAKAUH01. Next base: position 3,417 of record JAKAUH010000091.1, on the reverse strand, counting down.
TGGTCGAGGACCTGCCGTTCGAGCGGGCCTATCACACGCCGGCCTTCGCACCGGCGGTCGGGCCGGTCGCCGCGTTCTTCGAGCGGCTACGGTTCCACACGCCACGGGTTCCCGTGTATTCGTGCGCCACGCGCGAGCCGATGCCAGCGGACCCCGAGTCGATCCGCGACCTGGCCGTCGCGCAGTGGACACGGCCGGTGGCGTTCCGCGAGACGGTCGAGCGGATGCACGCCGACGGCCTGCGGATCTTCGTCGATGTGGGAGCACGAGGGAATCTCGCCGGGTTCGTGCAGGATACGCTCCGTGGCCGGCCGGCCTTTGCCATCGCCGCGAACCTGCCGCGACGCGGCGGCTTGACACAGCTCAACCACCTGGTGGCCGCCCTGTTCGCGCAGGGCGTTCCCGTCCAGCCGGGCTTCCTTTACGCACGCCGACGCCCGCGGCGGATCGAGTCGCTGGTGTCGCAGTCGCGGGTGCGGCAGTGCATCGCGATCGGTGGCGGCGTTGATGACTCGGCGAGCGCCGGCGACGGGGCTCCGCTCGCGGCGGCACTGCTTCCGGGGCCGATGGCTGAGGCGGCGCCCCTGCCGCCAGCCTCGCGGTTGCTGTTCGTCGAGGATGATCCCGTGGAGACGGCGCCGGACGGCGACGCCGCCATGCTGGCGTTTCAGTCCACAATGCAGGCGTTCCTCCAGACGCAACGCACGGTGCTGGCCGCATACCTGGGTGCTCCCGCGGAAGACCTCGAGGAGGCCGGGTATTGTCACGAGTTGCCGCCTCATGATCCCGGGATAACAACCAGCGGGCCGGAGCCGGGGCCGTGGGTGGGCACGGTTCGGCGGCTCGTTCCCGGCTCCGCGATCGAGTCGGTATACCTGCTCGATGCCCACGATGATCCGATTGCCGAGCATCACACGCTGGGCGGCCGTCGCGTCTCGGCGCTCGATCCGAAGCTCAGGGGCCTGCCGGTCCTGCCGTTCGCCGTGATGGCCGAGATGGTCGCGCAGACCGGCGCGCTGGTGGTCTCGCCCGGACTGGTCGTGGCGAGGCTCGAAAGGCTGCGTGCGCACCGATGGGTGCGCTACGAGGATGCGCCGGTCGTGCTGGAGCTACGCGGGCGGCGCGAGCCGTCGGAGACCCCTGGCGAGGAGCGTGTCTGGGTCGGCCTGTTCAACCGAGGGATCGATGGCCGGCTCGACGCGCCCCGGCCGGTGTTCGAGGCGATCGCGGTGTTCGCCGGTTCGAGCCCGCCGCCTGTGCCCGCCGCCGAATGGCAGCTCAAGGACCCTCAGACGAGCCGGTTCACGGCCGAGTCACTTTACGGCGAGCAATGGCTGTTCCACGGCTCGGCGTTTCAGGCACTCGTGCAGGTCGGCCAGTACTCGGCGAAGGGAATCAACGGAGTCCTGCGCGTGCTGCCGTGGGGGCCCTTGCTGCGGCCGGGCCAGCTCGCGAACCTGCACACGGACCTGATCGTGCTCGATAGCTTCACGCACCTGCTCGGCTGCTGGGGGCTCGACTACCTGGCGGACGAGGGGGACGTGGTGTTCCCGCTGCGGATGGAGGAGCTCGAGCTTCGCGGAAATCGGCCGCCGGTCGGCACTGACGTGGCCTGCCGGATCACGATCGAGGAAGTCCAGCGGCACCGCGTGCGGGTGACGGCCGAGATCGTGCGGCCGGATGGAACCGTCTGGATGCGCTTGCGCGACTGGGAGGACTGGCGGTTCCGCTGGCCGAGCCGATACCGCGACGTGTTCCGCCAGCCGCAGGACATCTTCATCGGCGAGGAGTTGCCGCTCGAGGGCGTGGGCGAGGAGGTCAAGGCCGTGTGGCTGGCGCCTCCGGCCGACATGGGTCGGCCCGTCTGGCGCGACGTGCTTGAGGCCACGCAGCTCGGGCCGGCGGAACGGGTCGGGCACCTGGCGATGGGCAGCAACGAGTCGGAGCGCTCGCACCGCCTCTGGGGCCGGATCGCCGCCAGGGAGGCCGCGCGGCGGATCTGGCGGGCCCAGGGCCGACCGTCGACGTATCCGGCCGACCTGGCCATCGTCGACGATCGCGGCCGCGCAATCCTGACGCGGGTCGACGACCCCGCCGACCGCTCTCTGCCGGCGATCGCGATCGGCCAGGCCGAGGGTGTCGCCGTGGCGATCGCCGTGCGCGAGCCCGATGCGCGGCCGGGGATCGCGGTTGTGACGGTCTCGCCGGATGCCGGCGAGGCGGATCTCACCGTGGCGGAGCGGGAATTGCTGGACGCCCTTTCGCGATCGAGGCCGAACGACGCTCATGCCGATCCCGAGGCGAGCGGCCGGCGCGCGGAGTGGCTCGCGCGATTCGGCTGCGCCCGCAAGGCCGCCGCGCTTTGCGCCGGCATGAGGCTTGATGGTCATTTTGTCGAGGTCTTCGGCGCGGAAGGGACAGGCGGCGCCTTGCGAGTGCGCACCATCTCGACGGCGTCGGAGACCCTGGTCGTACACACCAATCGCCGGGGCGAATACGCCTGGGCGTGGACCCTGAAAGAGTGAGGAGCTTCATGGTGACCACCGTTCCCGCACCCGCGAGGGCCGAAATCCTGCGGGATGTTCGCGTGATCCTGGCCGAGCAGATGGGCGTCGCGCCCTCGGCCGCCATCGACGAGGACACCCGGTTCTTCGCCGAACTCGGCCTGGCGTCGATCGACGCAGTCGTGCTCGGCGAGGCGCTCCAGCATCATTACGGCCGCCCGCTGCCGTTCAACGACCTGATGGCCGAGATGGGACGGAGGACCGACCGCGACCTGACCATTGGCGAACTGGTGGAGTTTCTTCAGACCCATCTGACTTCTTGAACGTGCAGTCGAACGCGCGATCTTACGGAATCGGCGGAGAAGTGGAGAGTTCCTCATGCCCAGGATTCAGGCCAACGGACTGAACTTCCACTACCAGCAGGCCGGCGAGGGTCCGGACGTCTTGCTGATCCACGGCCTGACGGGGGACCTGTCGATCTGGTTCCTTTGCCGGGCGATGGGCGAGCTCGGCCGGTCGTTTCGGGTGACGGCTTATGACCTGCGAGGGCACGGATACAGCGACGTGCCGCCTTCGGGATACACGTCGGCCGACCAGGCGGCCGACGCGATCGCGATCATGGACGCGCTGGAGATCGACCGCGCGATGGTGGTCGGTCACAGCTTCGGCGGCGTGATCGCGATGCACGCCGCCGCGCTGCGGCCGGACCGGATCGAGGCGGTGGTGCTTTCCGACCCGTGCTTCCCGGCGCTGCGGCATCTGGAGGACGTGAGCCGCTGGGGCCACTGGCAGAACTTCCGCAACGAGGCCGCGGCGGCGGGCGTGACGCTGTCGGACGAGTACTGGTACGACCTGGGCCGGTTCTTCGACCAGGTGCTCCACCTGGACGGCGACCGGATGCTCCGGTTCCGGC
>JAKAUH010000002.1 GCA_021818605.1 Planctomycetota bacterium | reverse complement strand
AGCCCACGTTTGACAACTTCATGGGATTGAAGCTCGACCTGGAGGACATCCTGGGCCGCCGGGTCGACCTGTTGACGCCGAGGTGCCTGCGGCCCGACATGGCGGCCGAGATCGCGCGGGAGGCGACCAATGTCACGTGATCCTGCGAAGCGGATGGAGGACATCCGGCTCTGTTGCGAGCGCATCAACCGCTACACGGCCGGTATGTCCCAGGATGACCTCGCGGCCAACGACCTGGTTTCGGACGCCGTCCTGCGCAACATCGAGATCATCGGCGAGGCCACGAAGCACCTGCCCGAGGACATGCGAGCGAAGATGCCCGGCATCGCCTGGAAGAAGATCGCCGGGATGCGCGACTGGTTGTCGCACGTTTACCACGCGGTCGACCCCGACATCGTGTGGGACGTGGTCTCGGCGAGGATCCCCGAGCTGCTCCAGGCCATCGAGCGATTCCAGGGTGAGGAACCGGCCTGAGCGGAACAGGTCCGCGAACGCCCATCAAGGGAGACGGTCATGAGCGACGAACCAGTCCCGGGCCTTGGCGGGACGTCCTTCGAGGATCTGAAGCAGACGAACGAGTTCGGGGCCGAGTTCTGGAGCGCCCGCGACATCCAGCCGCTCCTCGGCTACGACCAGTGGCGGAACTTCGAGGGAGCCGTCAAGAAGGCCAGAACCTCTTGCGAGCACTCGGGTAACGTCTGCGACCACCATTTTGCCGGCGCCAGCAAAATGGTCCGCCTCGGATCGGGAAGCGAGCGCAAGGTCACCGACTACCACCTCTCCCGCTTCGCCTGCTACCTGATCGCCCAGAACGGTGACCCCCGCAAGCCCGAGATCGCCCACGCCCAGCGCTATTTCGCCGTCCAGACCCGCCGCCAGGAACTCTCCGACGCCGAGGCGGCCGATCGCGAGCGGCTGGAATTGCGGCGGCAGGCCTCGGAGGAGTTCAAGAACCTCTCCGGCGCGGCCCGGCAGGCGGGCGTCAGCAACCCGATGTTCGGCGTCTTCCACGACGCCGGGTATCAAGGGATGTACGGCGGGCTGGGGCGGGACTCCATCAAGAAGCGGAAGGGAATCCCCGAGAAAGACGAGCTGATGGACCGGATGGACACGACCGAGCTGGCCGCCAACCAGTTCCGCATGACGCAGGCCCGCGAGAAGCTGGCGCGCGACGGGGTGAAGACCGAGCAGCGGGCCATCCTCACGCACGAGCAGGTCGGCAAGGAGGTCCGCGCCGCCATCCAGCGCATCGGCGGGACCCTCCCCGAGAACATCCCGCCCGCCGAGCCGATCAGGGAGTTCGAGAAGCGGCTGAAGCAGGCCCGGCCGAAGCTGGTCCTCGACGGCCCCGACGCCCAGGGACTCCGCGGCGCGACGGCCGCGGCCGGCCAGCCCGAAGCCGCGTCATCGGAAGAACCGTCGGAGCGGTGACGCCGTTATCCGCCCCCATACCCCCAACTCCCCACGACCGACCCAGGGAAGGAACGACCATGAGCGGAAAGACCAAGCTGGAGCTGACATGGATCGGCAAGGAGAACCGACCCCGCCTCGAGCCCCGCATCCTCCTCGAAGACCCGGAGAAGTCGTATCACGCCGCGCAGCGGTTTGGTGATGGTGATATCTTTGATAATCGGTTGATTCATGGGGACAATCTGCTGGCGTTGAAGGCGATGGAACAGGAGTTCTCCGGAAAACTCAAGTGTATTTACATCGACCCTCCCTATAATACCGGCGCTGCTTTTACTCATTACGACGATGGAATAGAGCATTCTCTTTGGTTGTCGATGATGAGGGACAGACTCGAGCAGCTAAGAAAACTCCTCCGTGAGGACGGATCGATCTGGGTGAATGTTGATGACAACGAGTCCCATTATCTAAAGGTTCTCATGGATGAAGTTTTCGGCCGAGCCAACTTTGTAGCCACGGTGATCTGGCAGAAGCTTCACGCTCGTAACAACTCAGCACAGCATTTTTCATCCGACCACGACTACATAATTGTTTACGCACGCGATCTGGCCCGATGGGCTCGCAATAAGGTCGGACGCACAGAGGCCAGCGATGCCGACTTCTGGAACCCGGACGACGACCCGAGAGGAGACTGGCGCCGCTCGGATCTAACAGCGGCTAAGCCCTATTCGGACGGCCACTATGAGGTGAAGGGGCCACATGGCGAAATCTTCTCTCCGAGGGCAAATCGCTACTGGAGCATCTCTCAGGCGACGTTCAAAGAGCTGGAGGCCGATGGTCGCATCTGGTGGGGCAAGACCGGGCGATCGTTTCCGTTTAGGAAGCGGTTCAAGTCGGAGCTAGGCGAACTGGTACCGACGACGGTCTGGCTGCACGAAGAAGTCGGAAACAATCGTGAGGCAAAGCAGGAGGTCACTCGGGTCTTCGGCCGCGACGATATCTTCTCTACCCCAAAGCCGGAGCGCCTCGTTCAACGGATTCTGCACATCGCCACCAATCCCGGCGATTGGGTTTTGGACTCCTTCGCCGGTTCCGGGACGACCGGCGCGGTCGCCCACAAGATGGGCCGCCGCTGGATCATGGTCGAACTGGGCGATCATTGCCACACCCACATCGTCCCCCGCCTCAAGAAGGTCATCGACGGCGCCGACCTCGGCGGCGTGACCGAGAGCACCGGCTGGCAGGGCGGCGGGGGCTTCCGCTACTTCACGCTCGCCCCGTCGCTGCTGGAGAAGGACCCGTTCGGCAACTGGATCATCAGCAAGCAGTACAACCCCGAGATGCTGGCCGAGGCCCTCTGCAAGCTGGAGGGCTTCGTCTACGCTCCGAGCGAGACGATCTACTGGCAGCACGGGCACTCGACCGAGAACGACTTCCTCTACGTGACCACCCAGACGCTCGGCCGCGACCAGCTCGCGCATCTCAGCGACGAGGTGGGCGACCAGCGGACGCTCCTGGTCCTGTGCAGCGCCTTTCGGGTGAAGGACGTGAACGAGTTCCTCAACCTGACCGTCAAGAAGATCCCCCGCGCGATCCTGCACCGCTGCGAGTGGGGCCGGGACGATTACAGTCTCGAGATCAAGAACCTCCCGTCGTCCGCGAGTGTCGAACCCGAGGATGACGGCCGATCGGCGGACGGACCGGCACGCCCGGCCACGCGGCGGCGGCGAACCCGCCGCGATGACGAACCGACCCTCTTCTGACTGACTCCGGAGGCCCACGAGATGAACTGGCAAGAGCGGCTCTCCTCCGATCCCGGTATCTGCCACGGGCGGCTGTGCGTGACCGGAACGCGCGTGATGGTCTCGGTGATTCTCGACAACCTCGCCGCTGGCGAGTCGTTCGAGGCGATCATGACCGGTTACGCCGTGGAGCGGGAAGACATCGAGGCGTGTCTTCACTATGCCGCGGACCAGGCAAGGGATCGAGTCCTTGCGTTCATCCCCGGGGTGGCCTGATGCGCGTGAAGATTGATGAGAATCTGCATCCGGACGCGGCATCCGCCTTTCAGGCGCGCGGCCACGACGCGCTCTCGGTGCGCGATCAGGGCATGCGGGGCCATCGCGATGCCGACATCGCGTCGGTGTGCCAGGCCGAAGGGCGCGGAATCGTGACACTCGACCTCGATTTCGCTGACGTG
>JAKAUH010000207.1 GCA_021818605.1 Planctomycetota bacterium | reverse complement strand
CGGTAACAAGATGCCCGTGCTGGCCGCGTCCATCTCGGCCGAACGACTGTTCGACGTGTTCATGGACCTGCTCGACCCGCTCGGCGAAGTGGTCGACGTCGTGATGGAATCCAGCCACGACTCGGAGCCCGGCTGCCACGCCGACCTTTACCGCGAGCAGATCGACAACGTGATCCTCAAGAGCACCCTCTACGATTACGAGCCGCTGCTCCTCCACGACGGCTGCACCGGCCTGGCGGCGCTCAACCCCAATGGGCCGATGGAAGTCCAGTTCGACGAGCACAAGCTCCTGTTCGTCTACGCCCACGACCTCCAGCCGTTCGAGGACATCCTCCGCGAGCATGGTCTGAAGCGGGACGACACGCTCAAGTTCATCTCCGAGGCCGAGCACCTCCACTCGACCGACGACGAGTTCCAGCAGCAGTTCGACGAGATCCTCTACCGCCTGGGGATCGACCGCTGACGTTCGCGAGAGCCCTCCCGCGCGCCTCCGTCGAGCGAGGGATCGAGGCATCGATCGGTTGAATTTGCCGCAGGGCCGGGTGCCCCGGGAAGGCCGGGACGTCCGGCCCTCGTGCTTTCCTGGCCCCTGGCCGCCCGGCCGCCAGCTCGACCGGTCTTGCTGCCCGGCCGACACGGCTCTCGCCGCTCGAGGGCCGGCCTCGCGGGAGCGTTTGACCGTCCCGCCGCCCGTTTCGTACGATGGAAGTCCGAAATGGCAATCGCGGTCAACGGGCGGGATGACGTCTCCCGCCCCATCTTTCGGAGCTGTCGGAGCGCTCGATGCGGAAGCGGCGGAAGTTCCTGTGCGGCTTGATCGTGTGTCTCGGAGCAACGACGGCCGGCTGCTGGCAGGATAATCCTCCCCCGGCGAAACCCACCCCATCCTACCAGGGAATCACCCTCACGGTCGGGGCCATCGACGAGCCGGTGCTGCTCGAGGGCGTGAGCTCGCAGCGCGGCGAGTGGGTGGCCTCGCGCGGCGGACAGGTCGAGGTCCGCCCGAAGCCGCTCACGCCCGGATCGGCCGGCGAGGTCGATCTTCTGCTGTTCCCCGGCAGCCGCCTGGGCGACCTGATCGACGCCAGCCGGCTCCAGGCGATCCCCAACGAGGCCGTCATGCCGCCGCCCCCACCCGACGCCGGGACGCTGGGGACCGGGCCGTCGCCCGGTGACCCGGCCTTCGCCTCGACCCCCGCCCCCGACGCCGAGGGTCTCTACGATTACATGGGGATCGCGTCAGCCTATCGCGATCACGTCACACGCTACGGCAACGAGCGCATGGCGCTGCCCTACGGGGCCTCGGTCCTGGTGCTGGCCTACCGCCGCGACGCCTTCCAGCGCGAGGCCAACCGCTCGGCGGCCGCCGCGAAGGGGATCCAGCTCGAGCCGCCCAGAACCTGGGAGGAGCTCGACGTCCTGGCCCGGTTCTTCGAGGGGATCGACTGGGACGGCGACGGCCGGCCCGGCCACGGGATCGCCGTGGTGCTGGGCGACGACCCCGAGGAGCTCGGCAACGCCACGTTCCTCGCTCGCGCGGCCAGCCTGGGGCAGCACCCCGACCAGTTCTCGTTCGAGTTCGACTCGGGCAAGATGGAACCGCGGATCGGCTCCGAGCCATTCGTCAAGGCACTGGCCGGCCTGATCGCCCTGAAATCCGCCGGCCCGCCGGGGATGGAGCACTTCGACGCGGTTGCGGCGCGGCAGGCTTTCCACGACGGCAAGGTGGCGATGCTGATCGACCGCGCCGAGCGCGCGGCCGCCTGGTCCAACGGCAAGCCGGTCTCCGTGGCCCCGCTGCCCGGCTCGACGCGCGTCTTCGACCCCGGCTCGAAGGCCTGGACCAAACCCCAGCAGAGGAACGCGCCCAGCTACCTGCCGCGGGGAGGCGGGTGGCTCATCGGTATCCGTGCCGGACTTTCCGGCACGCAGAAGGACGCGGCCATCGACCTGGCGAAGTACCTGTCCGACCCCGAGAACTCCAACCGCATCCGGGCCGAGCGAGCATTTCCGATGGTGCCGTTCCGCACGGCGATTGTCAGTCAGGGGCTCGCCGATCCGACCTCGGCCCCCGACGTGGATACCCGGCTCTGGGCCGAGGCGGTCGGCAAGACCCTCGCCGAGCGCCCGGTCGTCGGCCTGCGGATCCCGGGTGCCGAGGAGTATCACCGCGACCTGGCCGCAGGTCGGAAGGCCGCCCTGGCTGGCAAGGACCCGCGCGCGGCCCTGGCCGATGTCGCCCGTGCCTGGAGCGAGCGCCTGAAGGCCCTGGGACGGAAGCGCCAGCGCTGGCACTATCAGCGCAGTCTCAACCTCCGGACCAGCTCGGAGCCCCCCGCGCCGGGGACATGACCCGGTCCATCCGCGTTCCGGCCCTGTCCTGTCCCATGGTTTGTTCCGATCCGCGAGGCCCAACTTTGGAAGACGACAGGGACGACTCGCCGGCGACCCTCGGCGGCGACATCGAGACCGAGATCAAGGAGATGATGGGGCTGTTCGACACCCCATCATTCGCGCGCCGCGGCCTGGAGCTCGAGGAGATGCTCCGCCGGATCCGCTTGCGATGCGAGCGGGCGCGCGCCGAGCGGCTCGAGATGGTCTGGATGCGCCTGCGCCAGTGGACCCGCGTCGCGACCGGCCCCGAGGACCCCGAGGTCTTGACTTCCTCGATCGAACCGCTCTGGACGCTGACGAATGCCGAGCCGCCGAACTGGTCGCTGTCGCCCGCGACCCGATCACGCCGCCTGGCGGCGGCCCGCGACCTGGTCGCCGCGCTCGAGCGGTTCAACCGTCGCTGGACCGAGTTTCTCGGAACCTTCAAGCTCCAGCCGGCGAATCTCGTGATCGACCAGTACAACCGTTACTATGTCATGGAGAAGGAGTGCGTGATGGGCTCGGGCCGCCTTGCCGCCCGGTTCTTCACCCCGGTCCCCCCGCTCACCTCCGAGCAGCTCCTGCTCGAGCACCCGTTCTTGCCGGTCCCCGAACTGATCGAACACCCTCGCGGCTGGCTCACGGGATGATCCGCGCAGCCGGCCGACTGGACAGATCAAGGAACCCTGAGCCCATGGCGAACTTCTACCGGGCGGCGCAACATCTCAGGCATACCCTTCGGCTCGCAGCCCGCCTCGCACCGGCGGTGGTCGCGGTCGTCCTCCTGGCCGCGGCCGGCTCGCTGTCGGCCTCCGAGGCGCCTTTGCGCACCGACGACACGAAGGGACCGGCCTTCGAGGTGACCTGCACGAAAGCCGTGGCCAAGGGTCCGGTCTCGACCCGCGTCTATGTGATGCTCGGGCCGGCGGGATCGTCGGCCGAGCCGCGCCTGGGGCCGAACTGGTTCCGGCCGCAGCCGTTCTTCGCCGTCGATGCCCGCAACTGGCGGCCGGGCCAGCCGCTCCGGATCGACGCGAGCGTCACCGGCTTCCCGGCTCCGCTCGACCGGATCAAGCCCGGCAAGTACGCCGCGCAGGCGGTGGTCCGCCTGAATCTCGACACGCACAAGCTCGGCGACGGCGAGGGGAACGCCTACGGCCCGGTCGTGGAGGTCGACATCGACGCGGCCAGGACCGAGCCCATCGCCCTTGCGGTCGACCGACTCGTCCCGCCCCGCAGGTTCCCCGAGAGCGAGCGAATCCGCCTCGTCGAGCTGCCGAGCCCCAAGCTGTCGGCGTTCTACGGACGGCCAATCAAGCATCGCGCGGCGGTGATCCTGCCGAAGGACATGGCCGGCGTCGAGCATCCCGCCCGTCGGCCTGCGCTCTACATCATCCCGGGCTTCGGCGGCGATCACTTCATGGCGCCGAGGTACGCTGACAATCCTCGGGTCCGGATGGGGAACGACCTCGTCCGCATCCTGCTCGACCCCGATTGCGGCACCGGCCATCACGTCTTCGCCGATAGCGCCACCAACGGCCCTCGCGGCGCCGCGCTCGTCGAGGAGTTCATCCCCCATCTCGAGAAGACCCTCCCCCTCGTGGCCGCCCCCCGCGCCCGGCTGCTCACCGGCCATTCCTCGGGCGGCTGGAGCAGCCTCTGGCTCCAGGTGACCTATCCCGACACCTTCGGCGGGACCTGGTCCACCAGCCCCGACCCGGTCGATTTCCGCGACTTCCAGCGGATCGACCTGTATGCCCCGGGCGAGAACATGTTCCGCGATCGCGAGGGGAAGCGGCGCCCGATCGCGCGGATGGGGCGCATCCCCGCGCTCTGGTACGACGACTTCAGCCGAATGGACGACGTGATCGGCTGGGGCGGTCAGCTCGGCTCGTTCGAGGCCGTCTTCAGCCCCCGCGACGCCGCCGGCCGACCGCGCAGGCTCTGGAGTCGCTCGACCGGTGCGATCGATCCGGCCGTCGCCCACGCGTGGGAAGCCTACGACATTCGACTGGTCCTCGAGCGCAACTGGCCGACCCTCGGGCCGAAGCTGAAGGGCAAGCTCCGCGTCATCACCGGCGACGTCGACACGTTCTACCTCGAGGGCGCCGTCAAGCGGCTCAAGGAGTCGCTCGAGCGACTGGGCAGCGACGCGGTCGTCGAGATCATCCCGAATCGCGACCACGGCACGGTGCTTGAGCCCGCGCTCGTCAAGCGGCTGGATCGCGAGATGAACGCGAAGGTGGCCGAGTGGCTGCCGAGGCCCGCGGGCGAGCCGGCTGGCCGCGATCCGGGATCCGCCCGGTCCTTGCGTTGACCGCCCGCTCGATCGACCGTTTCATCTGGGCCTTGTATCGATCGACGGACTCGCCTCGATTCCGCCGCCGTCCCGGAGGTGCTGCCCGATGCCCGTGCTCGAGCGCGAGGAGTACATCGAACAGGCGTATTTCTTCCAGGCCTTCCGCGAGCGCCTGCTCGACGGCCTGCCCGCGCAGGACATCCTGGCACGGATCGGCGAGGAGTTGCTCTCCACGACCCGGCTGCCGCTGGCCGTCTCGTTCCTCCACACCGAGATCAAGGTCTCGGGCCTGATGGCGCCGGCGATGGCCCGAATCCACCACTATTTCACCGAGTTTCAGACGCACGTCATCGAGCAGGCCGAGCAGGACACCAGCCGGTTCCCGATGGAGCAGGCGCTCCTGGTCCTCGAGCGCGAGGCCCGGTTCAAGGCCGATAGTCCGCTCCTGCCAGCGCTCTTCGTCTTCCAGTTCGAGTCTCTGGCGCGCAACCGGCTCGGCTACACCAGGGGCCTGGCCGCGATGGCCGCCGACCCGTCGTACACTGAGGATTGGCGCGATTATATCCTCACGCTTCGCAGTCGACTGGGTGACGTCGACTTCGCTGATTTGATCTTCGTCCGCTCCGATTACTTCGTCCAGGAGCGCAAGCGGCTCAACCCCGACTTCATCCCGAAGTTCCCGCCGCTGTTCGGCGAGAAGGAGGGGAAAATCGCCCGCGCCAATCGCGGCCGCGATCCCATGTATCTGTTCCTGGCCCTCCAGCGCCAGCTCGGATATCCCGAGGTCCCACGCCCCCGGCGGCCCGACGAGCTCGAGGCCCGCGTCCTGCTCCTCGAGCAGAAAATCGTTCAGCTCGAGAACCGGCTCAAGGCGGCCGAGAGCGGCGCCCAGCAGGACGACATCCTCTCGCAGGTCATGGTCAAGCCCGACGACACGGCGGGTGTCCCGGCCGGGTGGGGGAAGAAGTAGCCGGCCGATCTCTGCTCGCCGTCTTCGATCAAGCCCGGAGGGTCATCGCATGAGCGCCCGGATTCCTCGCGTCTCGCTCGGTCTTCTGCTGTCGGCATTGTGTCTGTCGAAGTCGGCACTCGCTCAGGAGCGCACCGTCATCGACGCCAACTTCCCCGGCGCCTATCAGGTCGAGGTGCAGGACGTCAACGGCGACAAACGCCCCGACGTCATCGCCGTCGGCGGCAGCACCTGCGCCTGGTACGAGAACCCGACGTGGAAGAAGCGAATCGTCGCCACCGGCAAGCAGACGCCCGGCATCATCTCGTCGGCGACGGCCGACCTCGACGGCGACGGCAAGGCCGAGATCGCCATCGCGTACGAGTTCAACATGAACAAACCGCCCACCGGCAAGCTCTTGCTCGCCCGCCAGGGAGCCGGCCCGGATGACCCGTGGAAACTCGAACCAATCGCTGATGTGCCCAGCATTCACCGCCTGCGCTGGGGCGACCTCGAAGGCGACGGCCGGCTCGATCTGGTCGTTGCGCCGATCTTCGGCCGCGAGGCCCGGCCGCCCGATTATACGGATCCGGCCCGGCTCCAGGTGTTCTCGAGTCCACAGGATCCGGAGCACAGGAAGTGGACGAGCGCGGTCGTCGGCACCCGGCCGGTGATCCACGCCATCGAGATCGTCTCCTTTGGTACCGGCCGACGATCCCAGGTCTTGACGGCCTCCAACCATGGCGTGGATCTGTTCCTCCTCTTCAAGGGAGCCGGCTCGGTGCCGCTGAGCCACGGTGCGCCCGGAAAGGTGCCGAAGCAGGGATCGAGTGAGGTGCATCTCGGCCGGCTGGCGGACGGCAAGCGCTTTCTCGCGACCGTCGAGCCATGGCATGGCAACGAGGTGGTCGTCGCTCGGGAAAAGACCACGACGGCCAGTTCCAGGGACGCGACAGTCTTCGGCCCCCGCCTGGTGATCGACGACACGCTTGCGGATGGCCACGCGTTGTGGGTCGCCGACATCGACGGCGATCACGACGACGAGATCTTCGCCGGCCACCGCGGCAAGGATCATCGGGTGTCGATGTACAAGCTGGATCATGCCAGCCAATCCTGGACCCGAACCGTCCTCGACCGCGAGGTCGCCGCGCAGGATCTCCGGGGCGCCGATGTCGACGGCGACGGCACACCTGACGTCGTGACCGTCGGCGGCTCGACCCACAACGTCGTCCTTTACCGGTTTCCGCGACGCTGAGACTGTCCGCCGTGCTGACGCTGTTCAGACCTACCCGTTGATGTCAACCAGGGCCGAGCGAACGATCACGGTTCCGTCGTCCGGCCAGCATTGCCGCAAGCGCCAGCCCGGCGACGCAGCCGCCCGCGGCGGCGGCCAGCCAGCCGCGGTGCATATCAGCCCTGAGTTGCCAGCTCGACGCGCTGGCCAGATGGTCGAATCGCCCGTGCGCGCCGCGGTCGCCGGGCAGCGGGTGCCAGAGGTTGTCCGGCCGGTCTGGGTTTTCGGGCTCGTCGGTCATCTGGCAATCCACACCGTTGCGGGCGAGGTAATGATCGAGCCATCCTGGCGCGATCTTGTTACCGACGATCGCCTCGACCGTCGGCCAGCCGACATATAGCTCGCGGCGGTCGTGGTCGGCCGCCCAGGCGATCGCCTCGGCGGCCACCTCGGGCTGGTAGATCGGCGGCACCGGCTGCGCCCGTCGCGGCAGCCGGCTTTTGACCCACTCAAATTGCGGCGTGTTGAGCGCGGGCATCTGCACCATCGTCAGTCGCACATGGCTACCGTCGTGGATCAGCTCGGCGCGCAGCGAGTCGCAGAACCCCTGGATCGCGTGCTTCGCCGCGCAGTACGCCGACTGGAGCGGGATTCCCCGATAAGCCAGCGCCGAGCCGACCTGGATGATGATCCCCCGGTCGCGCGGCAGCATCCGCCGCAGCGCGGCCAGGGTTCCATACACGTATCCCAGGTAGGTCACCTCGGTCACGCGGCGGTATTCCTCGGGTTTCATCTCCTTCACCGGCGAGAACACCGAGAGCATCGCGTTGTTCACCCAGACGTCGACCGGACCAAACTCCCGATCGACGGCCGCGGCCGCCGCCTCGAGCTGGTTGGGGTCCGAGACATCCGTCGGCAACACCATGGCGCGTCCGCCCAGTTCCTCAACCTCACGCCGCGCCCCTTCGAGTCCGTCGCGTCCGCGCGCGATCAGGCCGATTCTCGCCCCGCGGCGGGCAAACGCCCGGACGGTCGCCCGGCCCACGCCGGCCGACGCCCCCGTGATCACGACTACCCGCGAGCCACGGTTTTCGTCCGATTCGTTCGCCATGCAGATGGCTCCGGAGTCAGGCTGAGAGCCTGACCTACGAGGAAAGACCCTCAAAGGCTGATGAGCGCCAGGCCCGATTCCTCGTCGTGTTCCTTGCGCAGGTGGGCCGGCGACTCCGTCAGGATGACCTCGAGCGTCGGCCGGACGTATCCCTCGATCAGGTGTCCGCCGCGCGTCGAGCCGTCCGACCGCCCCACCACGACGTGCACATGCACCTTCGGCTTTCCCTTTTCCTGGGCCACGTCGCCGATCAGCGAGAGCACCTCGACCTGCTCGTCGACGGGGATCTTCTGGTATTCCTTCGTTTCCCAGTCGAAGTAGCCGAGCGTGACCGAGCGGAACGCGCCGATCGCCGTGATCTGCGCCGCACCCAGGTTCTGCTGCTCGGCGAACTGCTTCAGTCCGGCCATGGCCTCGTCGCCCGCCTGGAAGACCAGGGCGAACGTCCGCTGCCCCTGCTGCTGGTGGATGAGCTTCGACTTCATCGCTTTCGCCTCCCGATTTGGGTCGGTGGAATGCCGACCCTTCTCAATTCCGCCCACCCTCACAGGCCTCGAATGGGTCATCCGGCGGCAGGCCGTCGCCGGCCCAGGTCGCCTTGAACAGATAGCGGATCTTGCCGGCTCGGGACTTGCGCTGTCGCATTACCCCGTACCCGCGCCGTGCGAGCCGGTCGGCGATCGTTTCGATCTTCGAGCCGTCGAGGTCGATCGCGTCCAGCTCGGCCGGCTTTCCCTCGTCGTTTTTGCGGGCGTAAACCTGCACGCCGTCGATCGTCTTCAGCTTGACTTCCTGGATGTCGAGTCCCATTTCGATATGTCCTTACGACTGTGAACCTCAACGGGCCGTTGCCCCGTGCCTCATCGCCGCCGCCCGATCGCGAGTCGACTCGCGCCGAGCACCAGTCCGAGGCCCAGCAGCACGCCGGCGCCCAGCGCCACCGCCGCCACTCCGGGCGTCGGCGCCGGCTCCCACTTGCCCAGCGGCTCGTAGGAGTGCTCGGGGTGCGGGCCCTCGACGCCCTCTGGCCCCTCGTGCAGCGCCATCTGGAGCACCTGCGCCAGGTGCAGGGCGCCGCGGTCGGTCAGCCCGGCGATCTGCTCGCGGCAACTGAAGCCGTCGGCGATGATCAGCGTGTCGTCCTCGGCCTTGCGTACGGCCGGCAGGAGCACCCGCTCGCCCACCGCGACCGAGACGTCGTAGTGGCTCGCCTCGAAGCCGAACGACCCCGCCATGCCGCAGCAGCCCGAATCGAGCATCTGGTAGTTCAGCCCCATGTTCTTCAGCACGGATTGCTCGTGCGTTAGCGTCATCACGTGCGTGTGATGGCAATGCCCGTGCACGAGCGCCTTGCGCCTCAGCTTCGGCAAGCGGTATCCCGGCGCCTTCTTCTCGAGGAACTCGGCGAGCGTGAGGAAGTTGCCGCGCAGCCGTTTGGCGTCCTCGTCCATCGGGAATAGCCCGTGCAGCTCATCGCGGAAGACCGCCACGCAGCTCGGCTCGAGCCCGACGAACGGGATGCCCGCCTCGATCTCGGGCCGGAGCGTGTCCATGATCTGCCGCAGCAGGCTCTGGGCCGTGTCGAGCATGCCGAAATCATACAGCGGCCGCCCGCAGCAAAGCGACTGACGCGGCACGTTCACGTAGAACCCGGCGTCCTCGATCACCTCGACGGCCGCCCGAAGCGTCTGCGGGTGAAAATGGTTGTTGAACGTGTCGGCCCACAGGATCACCGGCGGCATCCCGACGTTCCGCGGCGGCCGGCGGTCCCACCATTGCTTGAACGTCTCGGGTGCAAAGACCGGCATCTTCCGCCGCGTCGAGATCCCGCCCATCATCTGCAACAGCTTGCCGATGGCTGGCGCCCGGGTCAGGGCATTGACCACGCCCGGCATCCACGACGCGATCCGCGCCCACCAGCAGATCCAGCCCATCGCGTACGCGTGCCGCGGGCGCAGCCGATTCTCGTAGTAGTGCGAATAGAACTCGGCCTTGTAGGTCGCCATGTCGACGTTCAGCGGGCACTCGCTCTTGCACCCCTTGCACGCCAGGCACAGGTCGAGCGCCTCGCGCACCGGCTCGGCCTTCCACAACCCCTTCATCGGGTCGCCCTGGAGCATCTCGAAAAGGAGGTGCGCGCGGCCTCGGGTCGAGTGCATGTCCTCCCTGGTCACCATGTAGCTCGGGCACATGGTTCCCGAGTTCTCCTTGCGGCACTCGCCCACGCCGACGCAGCGCTCGGTCGCATACGCGAAGCTCCCGCCGTCGTCCGGGAACTTGAACCGGGTCTTCACCTGGATCGGGTGATAGCTCGGCCCCATCCGCAGGTTCTCGCCCGGTAGCGCGGGGTCGACCACCCGGTGCGGGTTCATCTTGTTGTCCGGGTCCCAGATCGCCTTGAACTCGCCGAAGGCGTGGACCAGCTCCGGGCCGAACATCCTGGGTAAGAGCGCCGCCTTGGACTGCCCGTCGCCGTGCTCGCCCGAGATCGAGCCGCCGTACCGCGCGATCAGGTCGGCCGCCTCGTCGAGGTAGCGGCGGAAGTGCTTGACTCCCTCAGCCGTCTTGAGGTCGAAGTCGATCCGGGTGTGCACGCAGCCCTGGCCGAAGTGGCCGTAGAGCGAGCCGTTATATCCGTACTTTTGCAACAGCTTGCGCAGGTCGTGGAGATAGTCCTTGAGCTGGTGCGGCGCGACGGCCGAGTCCTCCCAGCCCTCCCACGCGTCCTTGTGGCCGGGGATCCTCGCCGTGGCACCCAGGCCCGACTCGCGCACCTTCCACAGGTGCTCCTCCTCGGCCTCGTCGTCGAACAGCTTCATCGATGGGGCGCCCGTGAGTCCGCCCAGACGTGACATGAGTTGCTTCGCCTTCGCGTCGGCCTCGTCCTTGCTCTCGCCGCCGAACTCGATCAGCAGCCAGCCGCCGCCGGGCGGCAGGAGCTGCACATCGCTTGGGTGAACCCCCTTGATCTTCATATCCTTGACCAGGATATCGTCGAGCCCCTCCAGCCCGATCGGCCCGGCCTCGAGGATCTCGGGGACGTGCGCCGCGGCCTCGTAGACATCGGGATATCCCAGTACCAGCAGCGACCGCAATGGCGGGCTCGGCACCAGGTGGAGCTGCGCCTCGATGATCGTGACGCATGTCCCCTCCGAGCCGCCCAGTGCCCGCGCGACGTGGAACCCGCGCTCCGGTAACAGGTCGTCGAGGTTGTAGCCCGAGACCCGCCGCGGGATCTGGGGATACCGCGCGCGGATGAGATCGGCGTAGCGATCCCGCAGGGCCTTCAGCCGCGCGTAGATCTCGCCCCGGCGGCCGCCGGCCTCGATGATCCGCGCCAGCTCCTCCTCGCTCGTGGGGCCGACCGTCATCCGCGTGCCGTCGTACAGCAGGATCTCCAACTCATCGATCTGGTCGGAGGTCCGCCCGGTGCCCAGACCGATCAACGAGTGGACGCCGCATGAGTTGTTCCCGATCATCCCGCCCAGGGTGCAGTGGTTGTGCGTCGAGGGATCGGGCGCGAAGGTCAGGTTGTGCTCCTCGGCCTTGCCGCGGAGCTTGTCGAGCACGCAGCCCGGCTCGACCCGCGCGAGCTTCCTCTCGGGATCGATCCACAGCACGCGGTTCACATACTTGGACCAGTCCATCACCACGGCGACGTTGCAGCATCCGCCCGTGAGGCTCGTGCCCCCGCCGCGCGACAGGATCGGAGCCCCGTGTTGTCGGCAGATGTCCACCGTGGCGATCACGTCGTCTCGACTTCTCGGGACGACCACGCCGATCGGCACCTGGCGATAGTTCGATCCATCCGTCGCATAAAGCGCGCGGCTGCCGTCGTCGAACCGGACCTCGCCCGCGACCGCGCCGCGGAGGTCGCGCGCCAGGGCCGACGCGTCGATGAACAGGGGGATCAGTGCCTCTTTTCGGTGCCGCTGCCTCGGGCTCGTGGCCGTCGCGTGGCCGACCAGGCTGGTCATGATCGGGGTCCCTCGGGTGTCGTTCGGAACCACTCGCGGATCGGTCCGCGAGGCAAGTCGATGAGTCGGTCAGATCGCATACTTCGCCGCGTCCTGCCGCTGGAATTCCAGGCCGTTGCCGGGCCGGCCGGGGTCGGGCCGCAGGGCGCCGTCGATCGGGGTCAGCGCGCCGTCGAAGAACAGGTGTTCGATACGATCGTGGTCGTGGAAATACTCCAGGTGCCGGAACCTCGCCATCGCGCAGCTCGGGTGCGAGTGCAGCGACGGCGCACAGTGCGCCGACAGCGGTATCCCGCTCGCCTCGCAAAGCACCCCGGCGCCCAGGTAGCCCGTGATCCCGCCGCAGCGCGTGGCGTCCGCCTGGAGGACGTCCACCGCGCCCGCGTCGAGCCACCGGCGGAAGTCGAACAGGTCATAGCCATATTCGCCCGCCGCGATATCCATCCCGGCCGGTGCCCGGTCGCGCAGCAGTCGCAGGCCCTCGAGGTCGTCCGACGACACCGGTTCCTCGAACCACGTCACGCCGAGATCGGCGAACGCCTCGGCCATCGCCAGCGCCTGCTTGCGCGAGTACGCGCCGTTGGCGTCGACGAACAGCTCGGCATCGCGGCCGATCGCACCGCGGGCGACCCGCACCCGCGCCAGGTCATCCTCGGGATGCCGGCCGATCTTCATCTTCACCCGCGGGATTCCGGCCGCCACCCAGCCGCCGAGCTGGTCCCGGAGCTGCTCGGGCGAATACGAGGTGAACCCGCCGCTGCCGTAAACAGGGGCCGAATCGCGCACGGCCCCCAGCAGTGTCACCAGCGCGACGTCAAGAAGCCGCGCTTTCAGGTCCCACAGCGCGCTGTCGACGGCCGAGATCGCCATTGAGGCAATGCCCGGCCGCCCAAGGTTGCGCACGGCCGCCCACATCGCCGCATACGAGCCGGGCACTCCCATCGCGTCCCGCCCCTTCACCACGCCCGCGAGCATGTCGCGCACGAGCGTCGCAGTGGATGTGTCGGCGTACGAGTAGCCGAGGCCCTTGCGGCCTCCCGCGTACGTCTCGACCACGACGATCGTGGTCGAGTCCCATTCATAGGTGCCGTCCGATTCGGGTGCGTCAGTCGGCACCTTGTAAGCCGAGACCTCGACCCGTTCGATCGGCACGCCGGACGGGCCCGGCCGTTCGTTGGCCACGGCGCGTTCCTCCCCAGCCGGTCGCCCGGCCTACTTTCGGTGCTCGAACAGAATGAGATAACGGCCAGTTCCGGGTCTTCGGGAGCCTGTCTCACGAAATGGGGACTGGCTCCGAGTCTTCGAGGTGCCTGTCCCCATCTCGTGAGATGAGGTGCCAACCCGCTCCTGGTCGAACGGTGCCCAGTCCGATCGCGGCCGATCGGATCAGACGAGTTCCTTGATCTTGTCCTTGAACACCGACTTGATGATCTTGCCCGCCTCGGGTTCACCACGGATCAGCGACTCGGCGAACTTCATCGCCTGTTGTGGCGTGGCCGCGGCGGGCATCGGCGGCTCGAACGGGTCGACCACCGCCTCGACGATCGCCGGCTTGTTGCTGGAAAACGCCGCCTGGAGCGCCGGGCGAACCTCCTCGGGCCGCTCGCAGCGGAACCCGACCCCACCGCACGCCTCGGCGAACTTCACGAAGTCGATCGGCTGGAGGGCCACCTCGTACTCGGGGTTCCCCAGGAAGACCATCTGCTCCCACTTGATCTGGCCCAGGGTGTTGTTCTTGATGATCACGACCTTGATCGGCAGCTCGTGCTTGACGGCCGTCACGAAGTCGCCCATCAGCATCGTGAACCCGCCGTCGCCGACGAACGCAACGACCTGGCGGTCGGGGTACGCGGCCTTGGCGCCGATGGCGTACGGCAGCCCAGGTGCCATCGTCGCCAGGTTCCCCGAGCAGGAGAACTGCATCCCCCGCCGGATGTGGAGGTGCCGCGCCGCCCACGTCGTGATCGTCCCCGAGTCGGTCGAGATGATCGCGTTATCCTCGAGCAGCTCGTTGACGTGCCGCGCCGCCACCTGCGGCTTCACCGGGGTATCGTCGCGGTTCTCGCGGTTGCGCATCAGCTCGCGCCACTCCTTCATACCGCTCTGGGCCTTCTCGAGGAAGGAACGGTCCTTCTTGGGCTGGAGCAGCGGCAGGAGCTGCTGGAGCGTCGCCCTGGCGTCGCCGACCAGCCCGACCTCGACCGGATACCTGAGGCCGATCCGATTGGGGTCGATGTCGATCTGCACGCAACGCGCCTGGTCGGGCCTGGGATACCACTTCAGATAAGGGAACGTTGTGCCGACCATCACCAGGCCGTCGCATTCCTCCATCGCGACCTCGGAGGGCCGCGTGCCCAGCAGGCCCACGCCGCCGGTGGTGAAGGGCGAGTCGTCGGGCACGGTCGCCTTGCCCAGCAGCGGCTTGACGATCGGCCCGCCCACGATGTCGGCTAGCCGCTCCAACTCCTCCCCGGCGCCCAGGGCACCCATCCCGGCCAGGATGACGACCTTCTTGCAGTTGTTGATCACCTCGGCCGCCGCCTTGAGGGTGTCGGCCTGCGGCACGGTGATCGGCGGCCGCCACGAGCTGCCGGTGTGGCCGCCGACCATCTGCTGCGACGACTCCTCGTCCGCCAGGGTCCAGTCCTGGATGTCCGACGGGGTCGTCAGGTGCGAGACGGTCCGGCCTGAAAGCGCCGCGCGGCAGGCGATGTCGACCAACTCGCTCGCGTGCTTCGGCCCCAGGATCATCTGGTTATAGGGCGCCACATCGCTGAAGGTCTGGAGAATGTTGATCTCCTGCTGAAAGTGAGTTCCAAGCATGTCGTGAAACGAGTGTCCGGTGATGGCGAGCACCGGCGCGTGGTCGAGCTTGGCGTCGTACAGCCCGTTCAGCAGGTGGATGGCCCCCGGCCCGCTGGTGGCGAAGCAGACCCCCAGCCGTCCGGTGAACTTGGCGTAGCCGCACGCGGCGAACGCCGCCGACTCCTCGTGCCGGCACTGGATGAACCGGATCTTCTCGCGGTTCTTCCGCAGGGCCTCGAAGATCCCGTTGATCCCGTCGCCCGGCAGCCCGAACGCGGTGTCCACGCCCCACGATATGAGCTTCTCGACGATGACGTCGCCCGTCGTCTTGGCCATCTGGATGCCTCCTCACGCAGGAAGCCGGCGAACGTTCGCTCGATGATCAGCGAATGCCCGCATGTGCGGACGTTCCTGTTCTCGCACGAGGCTCGCCGGCAGGGAGCGCGAACGATCGCCGCTCCCGCGATCGAGTTCGGCGCACGCCGGGGAATAGCCTGCAAATGAGGCGCCAAGGGCTCATTCCCTTGCGAGGCCGGTCCGAGAGGCCGGACGAGGCCACGCTCTGGCATCCTGGGGAGTGGCTTGGAGTGGCTCAGCCACTGCGCTTCCGGGTCGAGACAAGACGGAGTAGCTTAACGATTGGAATCATCTCGGGCTGGGAGGAGGGATCATGAGCATTCACGGGGAAGGTCGAGATTCCGGCGTGGCGCGCTGCACCAATTCGCGGTCGGATGCCACCTCGCCATCCGTTCATCGTGCTGCCGGGAACGATGCCTCAGGCCGCGTGCTTCCCATCACGCCTGAGCAGCGGGCACGCAACGCCAGGGCAATCGCTGATCTGGTCGATATGATGCTGAGCATGCCCGACGAGGACCCGCCCGGGGCGTGGGAAGACGCCGTGCGCGATCTGGACGCGCATCGGCCTCACCGCAGGCTCTTCGAGGGCTTTTATTGATCATGGCGCGGTTGATCCTGCTCGATAGCGGTCCGCTCGGCTTGATCCTCCGCTCTCCAACCCATACGCAGGTTCTGCGTTGTCTCAACTGGCTCCGGTCAATCTCGTCTGCCGGTGCCGACGTCGTCATCCCCGAGATCGCCCATTACGAGCTTCGCAGGGAGCTCTTGCGAATTCGTGCCGTCGCCAGCCTGCATCGCCTGGATCGATATCTCGATCCCACAAGTGGGCTGACCTACCTGACTCTGACCACCAACGCGATCATCAAGGCCGCCGAGTTCTGGGCCCTCATTCGACAGACGGAAATCCCGACGGCCTCGCCCGATGCCCTCGACGCCGACGCTTTGCTCGCTGGCCAGGCGTCGCTCGCCGGGCTCCCCGGCGATACGGTGACCGTCGCGACGACGAACACGACTCACCTGAACCGCTTCCCCGGAATCGACGCCAGGCAGTGGGACCAGATCGTCTAATGCGGATCAATGTCTCGCCAGACCGGCGACCTTGCTTCACCGCACCGCTGGCCGCTCGACGCGCGCGGCCTGCGCAACCGCCCAGCCGTCGCCGCGGCGGTCCTTGTCGCGCTGAAACGCACGCTCGCGCTCCAGTCGCGTCTGGTCGTACAGCGTCCGGTAGAGTTGCTGCTCGTCGTCGCTGAACGCCTTGCCGCGGCGCCCCATCACGGTGCGTGCCGTCTCGAAGACCTGCTCCAGCGGAAAGCCCGGGGCCACTCGGCCGTACATCACTGCCGTGAACGACGGGATGTGCTTGGGCAGCAGGATCCCCGCCGGCAGCACGTTGCACATCACGCCGATGGAGGTCCCGGTGTTGAGCATGCTTCCCATGCCCGTGCGGGTGTGGTCGCCGATGAAGCAGCCGACCTTGGCCTGGCCGGTCGGGATCGGATCCCCTTGCAGGGGCACCAGCACCTCGCCGTAGTCGTTGCGCAGGTCGCTGTTCGACGTGATTGCGCCCAGGTTCACCCACTCGCCGACGTAGGCGTGGCCCAGAAAGCCCTCGTGGTATTTGTTCGAATAGCCGTGCACGATGGATGCCTCGACCTCGCCGCCGATCCGGCAGGTTGGGCCGATCGTCACGCACCCGCGCAGATTGGCGCGGAAGAGCTGCGTGTCGGCGCCGATGAAACAGGGGCCCTCGATCCGGGTGAACGGCTGGACCCACACATTCGGGCCCAGGATGATCGGCCCACTCGTGGTGTCGAAGACCGTGTACGGGTCAATCCGCGCCGTCTCGTGGACCCGTAGCCGGTTCGACGGACCCACCAGTGCCATCGCGGTGAGGTGGCGGTTCGACACGCTGGGTCCGCCCATCTCGGCAAAGTCGCGCTGGAGGTAGGTGCCGTTGCGCGCGACCAGGTCCCAGGGCCGGGCGATCCACTCGCCGCCGACCTCGGCGCCTCGCAGTCGCGACGAGAGCCGGTCGAACCAGCCGTCGACTCCGTGGGGCTCGAGCGACACCGCGTCCTCGGGACCGACCACAGCGAACGCCGGGGTTCCGTCGCACAGACCCAGCCAGGCCCCCCGCTCCTCGGGAAGCTGGAACTCCGCCGGCGGCACCCACCGGCCGTTGGCCACGATCACCGGCCCGCGCGCCAGCCAGTCGCGGTCGTTGATCACCCGGTGCGGGGCGCGGTGCCGCTGCACCCCCGCCAGGTGCGACCGGATCACTCCGCCCTGTCGCTGCGGACCCGGCCCGACCCCGAAGGCTCGCGCCAGCTTGCTCCCCAGCGATGTGGCACCCAGCATCAGTTCGTAAACCGGCCGTGTCAGGGTCAGCGGTTCCAGTCCGCTCACCGCGATGTCTTCGACCAGGCAGAGGCGCATGACTCCTCCGGATCTCCCGCGGTCCGATCGCTGTGGATGTTCTCCCGATCCGATCGCCGGGGTTGGGTGCTCATGGTAGATAGGTCCATCTCCGCCGGCAGTTCCTCCGTGGCCGGCTCGAAGAGGCCGAGGAATCTTATCGACACGGCCGGAACCTGGCTAGGTCATGATGTCCGTGGGCTCATGATTGCATTGGTGTACTGTCGAGGGTGAGATGCTCGAAGCGGCCGGAGGCGAGGTCGAGGAGTGCCACCGTCCACCGCGATGCGCGATGAAGCGCGCCCGGGTTGTTGAAGCGAGTGCCGTCCCGGACGGTATCGGCGGCCTGGTGAGTGTGGCCCGAGAAGAGATAATCCGGCCGCTGCCCGGTCAGCCTGGCCAGCTCGCGGCTCGAATCACCGTGGGTCACGGCCAGCCGGCGACCGTGCAGCTCGATCAACCCGCCTGCTTCGAGGCAGGTCCCGTCAATGGCCTGGACGGCGGTCCGGAGTTCGGCGAGGTCGAAGTCGCAGTTGCCGAACACGAAATAGCTGGGCAGCGGAGCCAGTTCATGGACAACATCGGGGATCGTGATATCGCCGCAGTGGATCAGGGCCCTGGCGCCCGAGTCCACCAGCAGGCGCACGGCCGCCCGCGTCCGTGCAACCTGGTCGTGGGTGTCGGAGAGGATGCCAATCCGCATGATTCCTCGACCCTCGCTCATCCCGCGCGTCGCCGCGCGCTGACAGTTTCGACCATAGATCGTCCCGCAGGCCGAGGCGGCCTGCGGAACCCATGAGCCCGCGCAGTTCACCGGTCCGCGCACCAATCCTGATGCGTTTCGCTGGCCGCGGCACGGGCGTCGCGTTAGACTTAACGGTAGAGGCTGCACCGGCTGTACTCAAGTCATCGACGGCCCGCCTGGCCCGATCGGCCGCGGAGCGTCGGACCGATCTGGTGCGGATTCTCGTCGCCCAGCCCGGTGGGCTGGGCGTGCGGCCGACCGCGATCGACGGTCGGCCGCGGGCCGTGCGGGTGAGCGGTCGTTCACCGCCAGTCGGCGGCGCGCCCCCATCGTGCACGGCCCTGGTTCTACCCGCGCCGCGCGGGGAGGTGTCCCGTGTCCACGATGCTGAAGGTCCGGCCCCGGTTCTCCAGGTCGACGCGTCCCGAGCGATCCGTCGACGAACGCGAGACCGAGGGCACGGAATCAACGCAAATCCTGAAACCGTCGAATTTACGAGGCGAGGCCCCGGAGACATCGCTCCGGCGGGCCGAGCCGCCCGAGACCCGCGAGGAAGCGCACCACGAGGCCCCCGACGCGGGGGAAGGGAGGGTTGAGACTCTTGAACGTGAGTTCACCCACGGCCGAAGTCGGAGTTGAGCGGTCGGGCCAGGCAACAAGGCCGGTCCGGAGGCCCCACCGCACGGTTCCGCCGGCCGCCTGCCTCGCCCA